>DAHVAA010000051.1 GCA_027314845.1 Thermoplasmata archaeon
CGCGGGTGCGGGAACTTGCGCAACAGGTACTCGACCCGCAGCATGATCTCCTCGAGCGCTCGCGGACTCTCGACGTACGTCGCGTTCGGGAGCGGGTTCGCGTAGTTCATCATGATGTGGCTGATCGCGTCCACGAACGAGATGCGGTCCATCGCGACGTCGAGCGCCTGCGCGAGCGTCCAGACGAAGGCCGCCGGGTTCGTGACCGCCACGTAGATCGTGTGCGCGTTCGTCTCGCTCCCGACGTCCCGAAGGGTGGCGTTGAGGACGGCGAAGTAGTGGTCGGCGTACTCCCTCGGGTCGAGCTTGAGCGCCACCGCGCTCCCCGAAGGGAGGCCGCGCAGTCGCTCTCCGATGTCGATCGGCACGGGTTACGTGCCTCCCTCGCGACCACCCTTGAGGTGCGGGGCCATCAGGATGCCGATCGGCGTGAGCTCAAGCACGTACTGGGCTCTCGAATGCGCGGTCCCGCGCATCTTGACGATCTGAACCACCCGGAGGATGTCCCCCATGCGCCGCGTGTTCCACAGGAGTATCACTCCGTCCACGATCGCCTCCTCCACGCCGTGGAGCGAGTAGCGTCCGGGGGTCGGTCCGATCTCGGAGACGAGGAGCGACGTACAGCCGACCTCGTTGAGCTCCTGGCCCAGACGGAGCATGAAATCCCGGATCTGCTCATCCTTGCGGATCCGGTAGCAGACCGACGTGAGGCTGTCGAGGACCAGCCGCTTCGCGTCCAGGGAGCGCACGAGGTCCCGGATCGTCCGGATCAGGATGTCGATCTCTTCGGGCGTCAGTTCCTCGTTGCCCAGCCCCAGCCGGTCGTAGATCACCGGCAGGTCGACGAACACGAGCGAACCCTGGTCGACCAGGTCCTTGCGGAAGAACTCGAACGTCGAGAGGTTCTGCACGAGCTTCGTGGACGCCTCGGTCACCGAGA
Organism: Thermoplasmata archaeon; assembly: GCA_027314845.1. The sequence goes on from DAHVAA010000051.1 coordinate 941, forward strand.
TGAACAGCGAACGTTCACCGCGCTCGGCGCCCCGTACGAGGAACTCGAGGCATAGGGTGGTCTTGCCCGTCCCGACGCTGCCCGCGACCAGGACCATGTTCCCTCGGGGGATCCCGCCCTCGAGGATGTTGTCGAGGCCCTCGATCCCCGTCGCGCATCGTGAGAGAACGGTCGCCGGCGCCATGAGGCCGGTCGAGGGAGCCGCCTCGGGCGGCGCGGCATTCCCCGAAGTGGAGTCCATCGATAAAACGAGCCGTTCCGAGACTATGAGGGTTGTGGCGAGCGGGAATCCTCTTCGCCGGAGGAGCCCGCCGTATCCAGCACCGGTCCGACCAGACGCTCGCGCGAGAGGACCCAGACCGAACCCCCGGCCGTCCGCTCCACGGCCAAAAGAGCTCCCGTGCGACGGAGGCGACTCCCGGCCTCTCTCACCGCCGAGCCGGCTGGGTCGACCGCCCGGCGCAGGTCCGAAAGTGCGATCCGGAGGTCGCCGCCCGGTTCCCCCGCCCGTTCGCGAATCCACGCGAGGACCCGCTCCGGAGTGCTTCCGTGGCCGCCCTCCCGCTCTCCTACTTCCGGCGGGGCAATAGGATGCGGGGGGACCAGCCCACCCTCCGGATCCGGGAGGTCGGAAGATGGGGGGCGAAGCGCGGGGTCTGGTTCGTGGTCGCGGTGGACCCGAACTCCCTCGCCCGACCCAGGGCCCTCATCCCCGTTCGGCCGACGGGCGGTCCGAACCCACCGGACAACGTTCCCTTTGCCGATGAGCACAGCGGCATGGCCGCGAGGGAGCGCAAGGATATCGTCGGGAAGTACGCTGCGGGCGATTCGCGAGAACTCCCGGGCCTCTTCGGGGGAGCCCCGGAACGCTACGAAGTCGGCGACGTTGGTCCAGACGGCTTCCTCGATGTCCTCCGAGAACGCCGAGGAGGATTGCGTCGCCAGCACGACGTGGACGTTCTGTTTCCGGCCAAGTCGCAGCATCTCGGAAAGGCTCTCGTTCGCATAGAGATGGGCCTCGTCGAGGAAGACGAACGTCTTCGCGGTCGGGCCGCGAGCGAGGAGCTCGGACCACACGAGCGCGAGGTACACCGAGAGCAAGTAGCGGGAGATCGTCTCACCGACCCCAGCCGCGCTCCCGGAGAGGAGGACCACGCGGCCAGGTCGGACGATCTCGGGCGTCGACATCTCGGGTCTCCGCGCGCAGAGCATCCGGCGAAGCACCGGGTTCTCCACGACCTCGTGCAGGAGCCTTCGGGCGCCTTCGGCGTCGCTCGGACGTTCCCGTATCCGTTCGGCGAGCTCCCGGAGGGCGGCGAGTCCCTCGGGGGTCGAAGGACGAGGGGCACGACCTTGGGTCGCGAGCAGAGTGTGCGCGTCCTCGAGGGTCGGCCGCTCGAGAGTGGCCGCGGCGCGGAGGGCGCGCGTGACCATCTCCTCGATGAGCGGCCCCCAGAACGGGGTCTTTCCGTACCGGCCCGCGCGGACGCGGCGCAGGGAGAGCACGATGTCGTTGAGGCGACGCTCGGCACGGAACCTCTCTTCGGGGGCGGCTGTGATCCCTTCGAAGGCATTGATGGCCAGCGGCTCGCGCACCGGGTCGATCACGAGGACCCGGTCCCCGTCGATGTGGCCAAGCTCGCGACCGATGGAGCGGACGGTCTCGCCGGTCGGGTCGAAGACGACCAGACCGTGCGCTCCGGCCGCCTGGCGGGCGAGCGAAACAAGTAGGGCGCTCTTGCCCATCCCCGTCTCGCCAACGATCGCCATGTGACGGCCCTCGAGGGCCTCCACCATGGGTCCGACTACCGTCCCCGATTCGGTCCGGCCCACCGCGAGGAGGGCGGTCGACGAGCCCGCTTCGGTATTCCCTCCGCCCACAGGGCAGTCCCGCGACGGCAGCAGCATCTCGATCTCGTTCTCGGTCACGACGAACGCTGGGCATCGGCTGGACCATCTGGGTCGGTGCCGATCGAAGGCGAGGCCGCTCCCGCCTGTCGACAGAGAGACTCGACCCAGCGAGTCCGCGGCTGCTTCGGTAGCGCCACCCCCAACCGCCTCTCGCTCAGCGCGAAGTCCCGCCGAGACGCTCCAGAGGGAAGTCGGCGCGACGACGGGGGGCTCCGGCCGTGGCGGACTCCTTCCGGGGTACGCGGAGCCGGGACGGGATGAGCCGACCGGAGGCCGGGCCGCGGGAGATGACCGGAGCCAAGCTTCCCACCATCGCGGCAGCGGCGCGGCCAACGCCTGAACGGTCAGGGTGAGGACGAGCCCTCGCCGGAGCGTGCTGAAAAGCCGGGCGGCGAGGTCCAGCCATCGCACCGTCCCGTCCGTGGGCCGCCAGGGTTCCGACCAGGGCCGCAGCCGACGCGCCCAGACGACGGTCGGCGACAACTGACCTGCGGAGAGCGAGCTGCTGACCCAAGAGTGGGCGGGGTACGACGAGAACAGGACCCGAGTGACCCAGCGCTCTGCGGGGGGCGATGTGACGCTGAGGGTCAGGGACGGGTCGGGGCCGGCGAATAGATTCAGCTCGAAGCCCGCGCTAAGCCCATGACCTACCCTCAGTGCGGCCGCGAGCACACCCCGGAGCGACTCGGTGTCCTCGCTCCGGATCGCTGCGTGCGAGCGTGGTCGGTACTCCCAGCTCCGGCGATAGCCCGCGGCCGCCGGGGGTCGCGCACCGCGTTCCGGCTCGGCCCGGAGTCGGGTCATGAGGGAGGGGACCCGAAGGCGGGCATGGACGCTCCATCCTCCACGGACGATGGAAGATGCGGGGAGTCCCCCCAACTTCGGTCGCGAGCGGCGGTGATCACCGCGACCGCGTTCGGTCTCCCTCGGCCGCGGGGTCTCTCAGAGGTTTCCCGAACCAGACGAAGGAACGTGGGAAGCGGGGGACCGAACCGGCAAGGGCGGCCGAGTTCGCCCCGCCTCCCGGTCCCTGGCGGCCCCACGTCACGCTCAAGTATTGTCCGGGCCCCCGTCAATCCGCCGCCTACTCCTCCCGATGTCGTCGCTCGAAGAGCAGATTACCGCCGTTGAGGAGGAGATCCGCAACACCGCCTACAACAAGGCGACGCAGCTCCACATCGGACGGCTCAAGGCCAAGCTCGCGGTCCTCCGACTCGAGAGGGAGACCCGCGCCAAGGGCAAGGGCGGTGGGGTCGGCTACGGGGTCCGCAAGAGCGGTAACGCGACGGTCGGCCTGGTCGGATACCCTTCGGTGGGGAAGTCGACGCTGCTCAACCGGCTCACTTCCGCCGACAGCGAGATCGGCGCGTACGACTTCACGACCGTCTCGATCATCCCCGGAATGCTCCGCTGGGGCGGGGCTTCGATCCAGGTGCTGGACATGCCCGGACTTATCCCGGGCGCGGCGAAGGGCCGGGGCCGGGGACGCGAAGTGCTCTCGGTGGTCCGGTCGGTGGACCTGATCCTGTTCTTGATCGACCCCGAGCATCCGAACCTGCGAGCGCTCACGAACGAGCTCGAGGGGGCGGGGGTACGCGTGAACCAGCGACCGCCCCGGATCGTGGTCACTCATGCCGACCGGGGGGGCCTCACGGTCTCCAGCACCGTTCGATTGACGCACTTGGGCGGCGGGGGGGCCGCCCAGATCGCGCGAGAGTTCGGATTCCACAACGGTTCGATCGTCTTCCGGGAGGATGCCACGGTCGACCAGCTGATCGATGTGCTCGCGGGGAACCGAGTCTACGTGCCGGCGCTCTTCATCGTCAACAAGGCCGAGCTCTTGACCACGACCGAACGAACCCGGCTCGTCGCGGACCTCCGCAGCTTCGACCCGCTCTTCATCTCCGCCCGCGACCAGATCGGGATCGATACCCTGGTCGATCGGATGGGCCGGGCGTTGCGCTTCATCCGAGTGTACGTGAAACCCCCCGGGCGCCCCCCCGACCTCGACGAGCCGGTGATCCTGCGGCAGGGCGACACGGTAGCGGGACTGCTCCACCGCCTTCCGCCCGAGCTCGACCGCACGTTCAAGGCCGCCCAGGTCTGGGGACGGAGCGCCCGGTTCCCCGGTCAAACGGTCGGACGGGACCACCCGCTCTCGGACGAGGATATCGTCACCGTCGTCGTCGCTCGGGGAAGCGCGCGCGCGGCGAGCTAGGTCGCGGCTCCCCGCTCTTCCCGAAGAGCGCGGACCGCACCGCCCCACCGACGAGGTAATGCGCCCGGTGGAACGGGTCGAGCTTGACCGAGGGGAAGGCGTCGACCCACGGCTCGAGCTCGCGCTCGGCTCGAGCGAGATGCCCCGCCGGCCCGAGCTCCCGGCCCATGCTCGCGGTCTTGAGGGCGAGAAGCAGCGAATCCTTCGCGCCGGAGAGAAAGAGCTCGGCGTTCGCCTTCAGGATCTCGAGCTGATCCGGTTGGGCGATGTCCACGTAGAGGCCATCGACCGGCGGGACAAGCTCCGAGTAGGACCGGGGGACCCGCGCGTCCGCGAGGATCGGCAAAAGATTCGGCCACCGGTCGGAAAGGTCGGCGAGGCGGGCAAAAGGTCGCACGCTTCGTTCGACCGCATAGACTCGCCCGTCGGGCCCGACCAGGTCGGCCACGTGCGAGGCGGTGGTTCCGCTCGCGGCGCCGAGGTAGAGCCAGCGTTCCCCCGGCCGGGGCAGCGGGCCCTCCCAGCCCCGGACGATGGCGGCCGCGAGCTTCGCTCGGAACGGGTCGAACGCCCGGTAGGGGCGACCCTCCGAGACGCTCCACCGTTCGCCATACACGGGCGGGGGGGCACCGGCGCTCTCGGTCCACAGCTCCGTCCGCTCCCCGGCCTCGGTACGGGCGAGCCGAGGAGAAACACGGTCGGGGCGGAAACGGCGTGGGGCTCTCAATCCTTCCTCCTCGAAAGCTCGCGGAACCGACGCTCCCGCCGTGCGCGAAGCGTGGCCGTGAGGTCCGAGCGAGTGATCGTGTCCCCTCGGGCCGCGATCGCTGCGAGCGCCGCGAGGCTTCGCGCGAACGCCCCACGACGGGCCAGCGGGAGCTCGTCCATCCGTTCGGCCCGGTAGATCAGCCCGTAGCGCGGGCCGTGCTCGGCAGACGGACGTCGGCGGGAGCCCAGCACCTGGAGCCGCGGCCCACGCAGCCGGCCCAGTTCGGTCCGGCCACCGGCCGCCGAGAGCAGGCGGGCCGCGACACGGGCCCCCACCACCGCGGAGAGATTGGGAAGGAGCGCCCGCGCTTCGGATTCTACCTCGAGGCGGAGCGCGGCATGGTGGCGGGAGAGCGATTGGCGAGACTCCTTCCAGGTCCGGGCGTAGCCTTCGAGCGCCGTGCGGGGCGCGGCGACGAACGCCTCGGCGGCGCGCTCCTCCCTTCCGAGCGCGCGTTCGAGCCGTTCTTCCTCCCGTGCGAGCGAGATCAGGACCTCCTCGGGCGAGGCGAGCGAGCGCTCGAGTCGGAGGCGGGCCAGGGTCCGTAGGAAGGTCCGCTCGTCCGTCGGATCCGGCTGCGGCAGGCGGGCTCGGGCCTCTCGTGCGATCGCGATCGGAGCTTCGGTGACGCTCCGCCCCAAGCGTCCCGAGACCGAGGCGGCCCAGGACGGGTCGACTCCGAGCAGGGCGACGTCGGTCGGGAGCGCGCGCAGGGCTTCCAGGAGCTTCGGAGGGGGCTCTCTCGGTCCTTCCCGGGCGAGCCGATCGGCCGCTCGCTCTGCGGTGGAATCGACCGGGAACGATTCGAGCGGTCCTCCCTCGGGCGGGACCAGGTAGAGGCGCATCCCCGCCCCGAGGAGGACCGCGCTCCGCACGCGCTAGAACTCCGCGAGGGACTTCTGGAACCGGTGGCGTTCCTCGGGCACTTCGACCGGGTACTTTCCCGTGAGACAGCCGAGGCAGAGCTCGGACTCCTTGAGCCCGATGGACTCGACGAGTCCGGGCATCGAGAGGTAGTGGACGCTGTCCGCGCCGATCGCCTTCGCGATCTCCTCCTCGTTGCGGTTGTGGGCGACGAGCTCCTTGCGCTCTTTCATGTCGATGCCGAAGTAGCACGGCGCCCGGATCGGGGGGCAGCCGATCCGCACGTCCACCCGCGTCGCCCCGGCCGCGCGCACCATCTCGACGATCTCGCGCAATGTCGTCCCCCGGACGATCGAGTCGTCGAGAAGGACGACGCGCTTCCCCCGGAGGAGGCCGGGTACCGGGTGCAGCTTCACGCGGACCTCGAACTCTCTCCGCTTCTGGTCCGGAAGGATGAACGTCCGCTCGACGAACCGGTTCTTGATCAGCGCCTCGGCGTAGGGGATCCGCGACCCTTCGGAGAAGCCGAGGGCTTGCGGCCGTGCGGAGTCCGGTACGGGCACGACCAGGTCGGCTTCGACCGGGGCCTCCTTCGCGAGCCGCAAGCCGATGCGATGCCGGACGTCGTAAACCGGTTGGCTCTCCATGATCGAGTCGGGCCGGGAAAAGTACACCCACTCGAACATGCAGTGCGCGCGTTCGCCACTGTTCGGGATCCTCGAGGTCCGCGCGATCTGGCCCTTCTCGAGAACGAGGACCTCCCCGGGAGCGATATCCCGAAGGACCTTTCCGCCCATCAGCTCGAGCGCGACCGACTCGCTCGCGACCGCGACCCCGCCTTCGACGGTCCCGACCACGAGGGGTCGTATTCCGAGCGGGTCGCGGAAGGCGTAGACGCGGTTCCCGACGAGGAAGACCACCGCGTACCCCCCGACGATCTCGGTGCAGGCGCGCCGGATCGCGGCCTCCAGGTCCCGGGTCCGCCCGTATTCGAGCGCGATCATCTGCGCCATCGTCTCGGTGTCGGCGTTCCCGAGAAGGTCGATCCCCTGCTGCTCGAGGCGATGCCGGATCCGATTGAAGTTGACGATGTCGCCGTTGTGAGCGATCGCCGCGTCCTCGTCGTGCATCTTCACGACGATCGGCTGGGCGTTCTCGATGTCCGAGGAGCCCGTGGTCGAGTAGCGCACGTGGCCGATCCCCACCGAGCCGCGCAGGGAGTCGAGGAGCTCCTGGCCGAAGATCTCGTGGACGAGCCCCATCCCTTTGCGCTGGTAGAGAACGCCGTGGCTCGTGGTGGCGATGCCGGCGGACTCCTGGCCGCGGTGCTGGAGCGCCCGAAGGCCTCGGAACAGGTACGGGGCGGCGCCCTTGCCCATCAGGGAGACGCCCACCACTCCGCAGAACTCCCGAGCGGGCATGCTACGTCCGAAGGCCGGAGGAGGTGCCTCCGGCCCGGGCTACTCGGGTGGGGTCTTAAGCGGTGCGCCCGCGCTTACGTCCGCTTCAGCCGAAGAGAGCGGAGAGACCCTCGGCGGCCTCCTCCTCGGAGACGCCCTTCTCTTCCTTCTTCTCCTCTTCTTTCTTCTCGGCCTTGCCGTCCTTCTTCTCGGCGGGGGCCGCGGCCGGCGCCGGAGCGGCGAACGTCTCGGCCTTCGCGAGGACCTCGGTCAGGTTGACGCCCTCGAGCGAGGCGAGGAGCGCCTTCACTCGCGCCGTGTCGGGGGAGACCCCGGCGGCGTTGAGGACCCCCGAGAGGGCCTTCTCTTCGATCGGCTTTCCGGCGGCATTGAGCAGCAGCGCACCATAGACGTACTCCATTGTTCTCACTCCGTGGACTTCGGGGGGACCCTCAGTGACCTGTCAATTGCTGGACCGCCGCGGCCTCGCGCATCGCCTTCACGAAGAGCGGTTCGATCGTCTCGCGGGTGACGTAGCCGGCGGCGAGCGCGAGACCCAGCGCGCGCCGGTGCGCCTTCGCGACCAGCAGCGGAAGCGTCGTCGGGGTGACGTACCCGACCTCGACCGCGAGGCCGAGCGCCGCGCGCGCAGCACGGGCGAGGTCGGCGCGCCGGGCGTCGAGGTCGACCGAGAGGACCTCGGGGGGGTAGAACGTCTCGCCGTCGACGACCGCGCGGAGCGTGAGCCCTACCTCGAGCGGATAGATCTCGAGCCGGGTCAGCATGGTCGCGACCTCCCGGGAGATCGTCTGGCCCGCCTTGACCAGGGTCGTGTCCTTCTTCAGGACGACCTTTCCCTTCTCGATCGCCGCGGGGAGCCCCGCGTGCTGGAGCTCGCCGACGATCGGACCGGGCTTGAAGTTCGTGGTCCCCGCGGGA
>DAHVAA010000052.1 GCA_027314845.1 Thermoplasmata archaeon
GCCAGCGGCGGCCGCGAGCGGGGAGCGGGCCGCCGAAGTGATCGCGGGCGGCCCGGCTGGGAGCTCGGGGAGCCCCCCGCCGCTGCCCCGGATCGCGAGGGAGGGGCCGTCCGAGCTCGAAGGGTACTACCGCGAGCTCCTCGCGCTCCGCCGACACGGTCGCTGGATCGCCTGTCGGTGCGAGGACGTCCTCCTGGAGGACGTGGAGCGGGCGGGCCGGGCCGGCTATCGGGGGATCGAGGTGATCAAGCGGTACACCAGCCTGGGCGCCGGTCTGTGCCAGGGGCGGTACTGCCTGCCGGACGCGCTGCTCTTGCTCGCGATCCAGGAGGGCCGCGCTCCGGCCGAGGTCGGCTACATTCGCCAGCGCCCGCCGGTGTTCCCGATGCCGCTCGGCGCGCTCGCCGGGCTTGACCTCGAGCCCGAGAGCCCGGAGCGGGCCGCATGAGGCTCTCGGGCCGCTCGTATCGCACCGCGATCGTCGGGGCCGGGATCGTCGGCCTCTTCACGGCCTACCACCTCGCCCGCGCCGGCGCCGGCCCGGTGCTCGTCGTCGACCGGGGGTTCCTCTCCGGCGGCGCCTCCGGTCGGAACGGCGGTGGGGTCCGCCAGCAATGGGAAACGCGAGCGACGGTCCGGCTCGCCCGTGAGGCGGTGGCCGCGTACCGTCGGTTCGGCACGGAGTTCGGCTACAACCCGTGGTTCCGTCAGTCGGGCTACCTCTTCATCGCCGAGACCCCGACGGAGCTCGCCCGGCTCACGACCGTGCACGAACTCGTCCGCTCCGAGGGACTCGCCTCCGAGCTCCTCGCTCCGGACCAGATCGCGGAGAAGGCCCCGGGCCTCTCCGCCCGCGGGATCGTCGGGGGGACCTACCTGCGCTCCGACGGGGTCCTCTACCCCTTCCCGGCGATCTGGGGGCTCTACGAGGCCGTGCGTCGTGCGGGCGTCGAGGTCGCCCTCGGCGTGGAGGCCGAAGGGGTCGACACGCGGGACGGTAGGGTGACAGGACTTCGCACCTCGGTCGGGACGGTCGCCGCCGCCTCGGTCGTGAACGCCGCCGGCGGCTGGTCCGCCGAGTTCTCCCGTCGGGCGGGCCTCGCCGTACCGAACGTCGCGACCCGCCACGAGATCCTCGCGACGGAGCCGTTGAAACCGTTCCTCGACCCGATGGTCGTCCGGGCGTCCGACGGACTCTACTTCAGCCAGACCGTGCACGGCCAACTGGTCGGGGGGCTGTCGCTCGCGCACCCGCCCGGCACCGCCGCGGGCATGCCGAGCTCCCCGGAGTTCTTGCGGGCGATGGCGCGAGCGCTCGTGCGACTCCTTCCCGGGATCGCCGCCCTCGGCGTCCTGCGCGCGTGGTCCGGCTACTACGACGATACACCGGACGGCCTTCCGGTCATCGGCGAGGACCCACGGCTCCACGGGTTCGTCCACGCGAACGGCTTCGGGGGTCACGGCTTCATGCTGGCCCCGGCCTCCGGACGGCGGGTCGCCCGGGCGGTGCTCGGAGAGCCGACCGACCTCGACCCGAGCCTCTTCGCCCCCGACCGCTTCTTGCGCCCCGGATCCGCCGGGACGACCGAACGGCTGCAGCTCGGCTGAGCGGCCGCTAGCCTATTGTCCCGGGTCCTCGCTGGCGCGACCGTGATCGGCCCGTTCCCGTGGGACCCCTTCCCGCCGGGGGAACCGGAACCGAAGGGACCGGACCCGGTCCAGAACCTCGCGTTCCGGGCGTCCGTGACCGCCGCCGACGCCTACCGCTCGGTCCGGCTCGCGCTGCGGCGCGAGTCGGGAACGATCCGGATCGGGAACCGTTTCGTCTCGGACGGTCGGTACCGCGAGTTCGCGTTCCTCGCCTTCGGCAACGCGGCGAACTCGATGGCGCTCGCCGCGCTGCACACGCTGGGAGACCGGCTCACCCAGGGGTTCCTGGCGGGTCCGGAGCCGGTGTCCCCCGAGATCCCCTTCCACGGTGTAAAGCTCGGACCCGGTTGGGGCGGCGCACCCCAGGCGGACGACGCTGTGGCGGCCGCGGAAGAGATCGCCGCCGGCCTCGGGGAGCAGGACCTCCTTCTCGTCCTGCTGTCTCCCGGCGCGCTCCGCGGACTCGCTACGCCGCCCCCGGGTGCGACCGCGGAGGAGTTCTCGAACGCGCTCGAGGCCACCGGGAGTGCCGGCGCAACGGGACGGGAGGTCGGACTGCTCGCCCGGGTGCTCGGGCGGGGCGCGGTCGGTGGCCGGCTCGCCACGGCCGTGCGTTCCGACGTGGCGACGTTCATCGTTGAACGCGGCGACGGCCCCACCTCGGTCGGTGGAGGACCGATGCGACCGGTCGACTCCTCCGAACGCGCGACCGCCCGCTCCGTCCTCGAGCGGACCGGGACGGTCTCGCTCTTCCCCCGCTCCGCGCTGGACGAGCTCGCTCCGGCCGCCGCTCCGCTTTCCTCGGCGGCGCACACCGTCCCGACGCCGGTGCTCGTCGCGGGGCCGGCGGACGCTCTCCGCGCGGCCGCCGACGCCGTTTTCGATAAGGGGTGGACGAGCCGGCTCGCCTACCTCGAGCTCACCGACCCGCCCGAGGCGGCCGCGGACCGGCTCCTCGGCCGGACCGACGAGCTCCTCGCCGCCGAGCCGTTCGTCGACGAACGGAGGACGAAGGGCCTCGTCGCCTTCGCGATGACGACGCTCAACCTCCCCGAAGGGGTCGACGAGGGCCCCGCGCTCGGCCGGTTCCTCGAGCGGGCCCTGCACGGGCTCCGACGTCGGGAGATGTGCGTGGGACTGTTCCGCACCTCGGGAGATCTCGGGAGCCCGGCGTTCCCGGCCGGTGCGGTCGTGGGAGCGCCGACCGAGCCGAACGTCTCGGCGCGTTCCGGCCGCGCCCGCGCGATACGCATGCGGCGGGGAGTGACGGACGTGGGCCTGCTCGCCATCGCGCTCCTCCCGTCGCCCCCAGCCGGTTCCCCCGGCGGTCCCACCCGCTAGGCGGTCGAGCCCTCGGACGGAGCGCCAGCCGACTCCTCGAAATGGCGCTTCAGAGCCATGTACTCGGCGAAGGAGATCTGACGCCGCGCCCGGACCGCACCGGCCTGACGAAGCGACGTGATCTGGGAGGTTCGGAGCAGCTCGGGGACTGGCCGCGCCGGCTCGGTCGAGAGGGAGGACGGTCCGCCGGCCGCCTCGCGCCGCATCGGCGGCGCGGCGGGCCGTTCGATCGGCACGGTGGCGATGAGGCGTTCCGTCTCGCCCGGCGGGGGGGCCGCTACCTCACGGGGGCGCCCCTCCGAGAGGGACGCGAGATAGTCGACGAGGCGGGCGTGTTCTCCCCCGGTGAGCTCTCCCTCCTCCCGAAGGAGGTCGATGAGCTCCCGCTGCCGGGGGCGATAGGTATCGACGAGCTCCGCGAGCGGGCGGTCGGGCCGCACCGCCGGGAGGGCGGCGATCGGTGGTCCGACAAGCGCGTTCAGGTCCTCGGTCAACGCCTCGAGCTCCTGCTTGAGCTCGGCCGGTCCGGGGCGCGCTCCATCGTCCCCCGGCTCGATCCGAACGGTGAGCCGGACGGTCCCGACCCCGTCGCCCAGAGCTCCGAGCGGCCGCTCTACGGACAGCTCGATCTCGCGCCGCCGGCCCGTCACGGTGTCGGACGGACGAGCGCAGAGAAAACGTAAGCGCTCGAGCGCCGGCAGCCGGAGGGTGAGCGCGCCCCGGAGGCGTGAACTTACTCTCCTTCATCTAATTGCATCCCGTAACTATATGAGGGTCCGCGGCTCTTTCGTTGACGAGGTCACGAGATGGAGACGGAGCGATCGCGCCGCCCCGCCGCGGGGCCGAGCGGCAGCGCGGACGCATGCGACACGAACGAAGGACGAGGTCTCTGCCCGGTGCTCGCTGCGGTCGGGGTCATCGGCACGGAGTGGCGGCTCGCCATCGTGCACCGCTTGCTCGAGGGCCCGCAGCGCTTCAGCGAGATCCTCAAGTCGAACCCGCGCCTGAACGCGAAAACGCTCAGCGCGACCCTCAAGTTCCTCGAGAGCCAGGGCGTCGTCCAGCGGACGGTAGTGAGCACGCGGCCGTTCTCGGTCGTCTACTCGCTCACGGAGATGGGGCTCGGGCTCGCTCCTGCGGCCCGGGAGCTCCGAGCGTGGGGAGAGCGCTGGCTTCTCCCCCGCCAAGGCCACGCCGCTCGGGCGAACGCCGCGTCCCCGCGTCGGCCCCCGGCGATCGAGGGCGAGCTTCCCCGCATCGTTCTGGCCGAGCCTGACGCGCACCGCGCCCGCTAGCTGGAACGCCCCACGGGGGGCCGTTTCGGGGTCTCCCCGTTCTCGCCTCAAATAGGCGGGAGCCCGATGGAGAGGTGCAACCACCCCAGGAAAGGTCCTTCCAAATCGCCGCAAGGGGACAGCACCGTGTCCCGGGCGTGCGAGGGACCTTTCCACAACCCTCACCGCCCTCCTCTCGAACCACCGTTCATCATTCACGGGCGACGCTAGGACTCTCTACCCCGCCGCGGCTCGGTCGGGATGAAGAAATGACCGGCCCCCGGCTCCCCCTGCCTTGCGCTCCCGCACCGCGTCCTCTTGACGCGCGGCTGGACCCCGAGGATACTGAGCCCCGGAAGCCGTTCGAACCCGGCCACCCCACCGACCGACCTCCGCGGAGCGATGCTCCGCCGCACGGTCGTTCGGCTCGGGTAGGCCCAACCGTCTAGCGCGCGGCGTCGCCCCGGGGCGATAGGGACCCTCGGAGGCCGCCACCTCGAGCGAACGCCCGGCCGGACCGGTCGCGCGTCGAGCGCCCGAGGTCGTGTTCGCCCGCGCCAGACCGCTTCCCCGGCCCCGTTTGCCGGGCCCCCGCTCGTCCGAGTCCTGCGGCGGTCCGGCCGCGGGAGCGGGCTCTCGGCCGAGCGGTACGGAACCGTCGGGTTCCGCTCGCGTCGCGCGCTTTGCCTCTCTTCCGTCGGCCCGCCGGGGGAGGGGAGGATATGTGAACCCACCGTGAGGACCGCTGGCAACCAACGTTGCTCGAACGAACCGCTTCCTCCCGAACTCGTTCCCCGAACCTTGACCGACCCTGTCCGGTGGGTCGGCGCGGTCGCCCTGCCCCTCGCCGGACCGTACCGTCCGCTCGCGCATCTGTACGCGGGCCCGGACGGCACGCTGTGGTGGACTGTTCGGCTCTGGGACGTCGACCGGGCCCGGCTCTCGATCGTCCCGACCGAGACCCTGACCGCCTATGCCCGGGCGAACGGTCTGACCGCGCTCGCGGCCGAGATCGACCGGCAGGTCGCCCGTGCGCGCCGGCGGGGGCGGTGATGAGCGAGGAGCCGCTCCTCGCGGTGCGATGCGCCGGGCCCGAGGTCCTGCGTCGGCGTTGGTACCGCACCCTCGCCTACGCGCTCGCCGCCACCTCCCATCCGAGCGGGGTCCTCTTCGAGTCCGCGCTGCCGGATCCGGTCCCCTGGGTCACCGTCCGGCCGGCCTCGCTGATCGAGACGGTTCGGGCGAGCCCGTCGGCCCGGGTCCTGCCACTCGAGCGACGGCCGCGACCTCCGGCGCTCGAACCGCCCGAGGCCGGTGTCGGTGCGATGCGCCACCTCATCCACGACGCACCGCGCGGGGGGAAGACTCCGTGGAATCTGGTCGGACGGCCGGAGCCCGCCGACCTTCGTCATCTCGTCGGGGACCGGGGCTGGCTCGCGTTCCAGACCGTGTGGATCCGGACCCCGATGGGCGGCATCGTGACCGCCCGGCGGGTCCGGATCGCGCTCCCGACCGCCGGGGAGCTCGCCCGCCGCGAGGCATCGGTTTCGACCGCGGTCGCCACTGCCTGGGCCGAGGCGACGGGATTCGCCATGACGACCGCGCCCGCGGGGCTCGGTGCCTCCCGCGACTGGCGTCGGGGTTCGATGCGGACGGTCCCGGACGACGGCTGGACGGTCCGGTCGGTGGAGGCGCTCGAGCGGACCGCGGAGGTCTCCTCGGGCCAGCCCGCCGATACGGCGGCGCCCACCGAAGGCCACAGGGTCGTCTTCGGGGCCTCGGGGTCCGGAAAGACCACTTACCTCGCCCGCATTGCCGCCCGCCACATCGAAGAGGGCGGGGCCCTGGTCGCGCTCGACCTCCACGGTGACCTGACCCCGGCGATCGTCGGACGGCTTGCTCCCCGCGCTCGAGCGGGCCTCATCGCCGTGGACGCGAGCGCGCCGCCCGTGCCGGGGATCGCCGCGCTCTCCGGAGAGCCCGGCGCGGTCGACCGCTCGGCGGCGCACCTGGTCGCCGCGCTCAAGCGGCTGAGCCCGGACGGGAACGACGTCTATTGGGGGTTCCGGTTGGAGCGGATCTTCGACTCCTTTGCGCGCCTGGTGCTGGAATCCTCCGGCTCGATCGGGGACCTGTACGCACTCCTCACCGACCGGGACCGCCGGGAGTCCGCGCGGCTCGCGACCCGTCGCGTCGACCTCGCCCGATTCCTCGAGGAGCTCGAGCCGGTCCTCCGGCGCCAGCCGGATTTCCTCTGGTCGGCCGCGACGCGCCTGAGCAAGGTCGCGCTCGTGCCCGCCCTCGCGGAACTGCTGGGTCCGGCGGACGGCGGTCTGCCCGTCGAGGACCTTCTCGAGGACGGCCGGTCGGTCCTCGTGCGCCTCCCGTTCGCGCGGATCGGCCCCGAGTCCGCCTCGTTCGCCGGAACACTCCTCCTTTCCCGGATCTACCTGGGACTCGCGGCCCGCCGCACCGACCTCGGCTCGACCCGACAGGTGATGGTCGTGCTCGATGAGGTGCACGCGTTCTCTCCGCGCTTGGTCGCGGAGCTCCTGACGGAGAGCCGGAAGTTCGGACTGCGGGCGCTGGTCGCCACCCAGTTCCCCGACCGACTGGCCCCCGAGCTCACGAACGCGGTCGCGGGCTCCCTCACGGACGTCGTCGCGTTCGGGGTCCCCCGTCGCGCGGCGCGCACGATCGGGGAGTGGGTCGGACTCCCGCCGGGGCCGGCCGAGCGGGAGCTCTCCGAACTTCCACCGGGCCACGGAGTCCGTCTCGACCCTGCGAGCGATGCGCTTCGCGGGATCTATCCGGAGACGTTCGAAACATCTCCGCACCCCACGGCATGGTGGGAGGCGTGTGCGCGCTCACGACGCGAGTTCCCTCCCGCGGCCGGATCCGCCGACCTTCCCTCGGAGGTCGACCCTGCGACCGAGCGCCTCCTGCTCGCGGTGCTTGCCGCCGAGGAAGAGGGGAGCCCGCTCCGCTCCGAACGGGAGGCGATCACCGCGGCCGAGGGGCTCGCGACCGGCCCGGCGGAGCCGGAGCACCTTGGCCTCCGCTGGTTGCGGGCGACCCGGGAGGGATGGGTCGCGGCGGGTCCCGTGGGCTATCGGCTCACGGTGGCCGGGATGCGACAGCTCGGATTGGGCGCTCCCACCGACGCGACCCGCGAAAGCACCGCTCATCGGGAGCTGCTCGTCCGGACCTTCCGCATCTTCGCGCGCCGGGGTCACCGGATCGAGATCCTGCGCCAGGGCCGGTACGACACTACCCTGCCCGATGCGATCTATCGCCAGCTCTCCTCGCGCGGTTCCCGGTCCCCCCGGGAGCTCGCCGAGGAACTCGAACGGGTCCGCCCGAGCTGGGCCTGGCGGTTCTTCGGTGGACGGGACGTCCACGTCGAAGCCGAGGTCTCGGGAGCTCTGCGCGCGGAGCGGATCCGGCGCGGGTGGGAGAAGGCGAAGTCCCGGGAGGCGTTCGCGCTGTTCGTGGTCGGCGATGCCCGTCGGGCCCGGCGAGTGCGCGCGACCCTCCGGTCGCTGGCGGTCGGCATCGACCGGGCGCAGGTCTGGACGCTGCGGGAGACGGACGCGACCCGCGCTCCGGTCCCGGCGCCGCGCCCGAAGTCGTAAGTGGGCGGGTCCCCTTTACGGGTCGTGCGCCTCTTCGTCGCGGTCGAGCTCGCCGGTTCGGGAGCGACCCGGGGCGACGCCCCGACGCATCTCACCCTCAAATTTCTCGGGGAGGCCGACCCGGTCCAGGTCGCGACGATCTCGAGCGCGGTCGCGGACGCGGTCCGGCCCGCGAGCCCGTATGAGCTCGTCCTCGAGGGGGTCGGTGCGTTCCCCTCCCGGGCCCGCCCGCGCGTCGTCTGGGTCGGCGTCGCGCGCGGACGGGAAGCGACGATCGAGCTGGCTCGCAAGGTCTCCGACGCGCTGGCCCCGCTCGGGTTCCCGGTCGAGCGCGAGCAGTTCGTCCCGCACGTTACCCTCTTCCGCGTGCGAACGCCCGATCAGCACCGGCGCGCGCTCGCCCTGCTCGCGGGCGAGGAGGCGCCGCCTCCGCCCCGGACCTTCGTGGTCGAGGAGGTCGTGCTGAAGGAAAGCACCCTCACCGCCCGCGGCGCGGTCCACCAGACCCAGGGCCGGTTCCCCCTCGCCGGTTCTCCCTCCGTTGGACCGGTCGGTTAGCCCGCGGACGCGGCTCGGTCGGTGACGAGCTTTCGCCAGAGGTAGAGGGTCGCGTAGCTTCCCCATCCGGCGTAGTGGCGGTCCGCCCAGGCTCGGACCGACTCCTCGGAGGCACCCCGAGGCACGGCGCCGTAGGCGTCGAGCGCGACGCGCACTCCGAGGTCCCCGGCGACGAACACATCGGTGCGGCCGATCCCGCGCAACAGCGCGTTCTCCGCGGTCCAGCGCCCGACGCCGGGCAGCGCGGTCAGCTCCTCGAGTGCCGCGCCGAGCGGACCCTCCGCCAGCGCTCGAAGGCGGTGGGGTGGGAACGAAGAGGCGGCCGCGAGGGAGAGGAGGGCCCGAGACTTCGCGCGGCTCAACCCCGCGGAGCGAAGGCCCTCCGGGCCGAGCGCGAGGAGGACGGAGGGACGGGGGACGTGCGGAACCTCGTGGGCGCCGACCCGGACCCAAGAGCCGGTCCCGTCGATGAGCCGACGCTTGATCGCGTTCGCGGCGGCGACGGACAGTTGCTGGCCCACGATGGAGTGGAAGAGCGCCTCGTACAGGTTCGCGTCCCGGGGGATCCGGAGCCCCCG
>DAHVAA010000053.1 GCA_027314845.1 Thermoplasmata archaeon
TGGGCGGCGTTCGAGCAGAGCATGCCGACGCCGTGCAACCGGACGCTCAATCAGTCGATCGGGTACACGCCGGACCACAATCCGTTCGTCATGTTCCGCGACATCGCCGGCAACAAGTCGCGCTGCGCGGCGCACGACCTGACGTGGTCGTCGTGGACGAGCGACGTCAGCGCGGGCACGGTCCCGAACTACGCGTTCATCGCGCCCAACCTGACGAACGACGACCACGACACCTCCATTCCCGTGGGGGATGCGTGGCTCCAGAGCTGGCTGAGCCCCCTCATCAACGACACGGCGATCTTCTCCACCACGGCCTTCCTCCTGACGTTTGACGAGGACGCGGGGAACAACCGGATCACGCCGATCGTCAACGGGACATCGGGCGGCCACGTCTACATGGTTGTCGTGAGCCCGTATTCGAAGGGCCTGAGCTCGAGCGCGTTCTACACCACGTACTCCCTCCTCACCACGGCCGAGTGGCTCCTCGGGCTGCCCGCGGGCACGCTGGGGAACGACAGCTGGGCGCTCCATCCGCCGATGAAGGACCTGTTCTCGTTCCCGGCGGTGTCGGAGTACTCGGTGACGTTCGCGGAGACCGGCCTCCCGACCGGGACGTCCTGGTCCGTGACGGTGGGCGGAACGACGAAGACCACGACCGGATCGAGCGTCAAGTTCACGGAGCCGGACGGAACGTACCGATACGTGGCCACGGTCGCGGGAAGCGGGAACACGACCGGCACCCTGACCGTGCACGACGGCCCCGTGGCGGTGAAGCTTTTGTTCTACGCAGCGGGGTTCAGAGAGTCCGGACTGCCGAGCGGGACGAAGTGGTCGGTCACGACGAACGGGGTCTCGAAGAGTTCAACGACCCCCTCGATCGTCGCCTACCTGGCGAACGGGACCTATGCCTACGCGGTGGGCCCGGTATCCGGATACTCACGATCTCCGGCCTCCGGCAACGTGACGGTGGACGGAGCGGTGACGGACGTGCCGATCGAGTTCGCGGCCATCCCGCCTCGGACGTACCCCCTCACGTTCACCGAGTCGGGGCTCCCCTCTGGCACTCACTGGTCGGTCGTTCTCGAGGGCATATCCGAGAACGCGACCACGTCCAGCATCACTGTGGACGAACCGAACGGAACGTACAACTACACGGTGGGGGCCGTTTCAGGATACACCGCGTCCCCGCTCGGGGGGACGGCGAACGTTCCGGGGTCTGCCGTGACCGTTCCGATCGCGTTCACCGCGGTCCCGCCCTCGACGTATGCGGTCACGTTCACGGAGACGGGACTCGCCTCGGGCACCGTTTGGTCGGTCGCCCTGGGCGCTGAGACGGAGAGTGCCCCCACTTCGAGCATCGGTTTCCTCGAACCGAACGGAACGTATGGGTACACGGTCGGAACCGTCGCCGGGTACTCGGTCGCTCCCTCCGCGGCGTCGCTCTCCGTGGCCGGCGCGGCCGTGGGCGTCCCGATCGCCTTCACGCCCGTCGCCTCGCCCGCGTACGACGTGACGTTCACCGAGGTGGGTCTACCGTCCGGTACGACGTGGTCGGTAACGATGGCCGGCGCCGTCGAGACCTCCACCGGCCCCACGATCGTGGTATCGGTCCCGAACGGGACCTACGACTACAGTGTCGGGGGCCTCCCCGGGTGGACGACCTCGAGTCCGTCCGGGCGGGTATCGGTGAACGGGTCGCCCGTGGGGATCACGGTGGCGTGGACGCTCGTGACCTACGCCGTCACGTTCGAGGAGACCGGGCTCGCTCCGGGCACGAACTGGTGGGCGACGCTGAACGGGACGACTCGGGCGTCCACCGGCCCCTCGCTGACGTTTGCGGCTCCGAACGGCAGCTTCTCGTACTCGGTGGGCGCGGTCTCGGGGTACTACGACACGACGCCCTCGCACGGGAATCTCACGGTCCTGGGCGTCCCCGTGTCGGTCTCCTCCGCCTTCGCTCGCGTCTACCTCCTCAGCTTCACGGAGGTCGCCCTTCCCACGGGGACCAATTGGTCAGTAACGCTGGCCGGGAATGCCCCGGCGGTGATCCGCGCGGCCGAGCTCGGCGCGGGAGGGGCCGCCGCGCTCACCCTCTGGTCGGGGGGCGCGGCCAGCATCGTCTTCTCCGTGTCGAACGCCTCCTACAACTACTCGGCGTCGGCGCCCGGATTCCTCCCCCGGACGGGCAGCATAACGGTCGCGGGCGCGAACGTCGCGGCCCCGGCGGTGGACTTCGGATCGGCCTCCCCGGGGTCCTCGGGTCTCGCGGCCTTTGACCTCGTCGTCATCGCCACCGTGGCGAGCGTCGCGACCGTGGGAGTGATCCTCGTCGCGCTGTACGGCCGCCGGGATACGCCGCCCCGACCACCCGCAACGCCTCCTCCGGGATCTCGTTAGGGCCCCGCCGGTCGCCCTGCCACCTCGGCCGGCGCGGGCCCGCCGGTGAGGTCGTGCGTCGGTCGACCCCCGGCGGGCGGAGGGGGTGGCGCCCGATGTGGGTTCCCGATCGGCGGGTCGTCCCGGAACCCGGGCCCCCGGGTCGCTCGACCGGCGGCTACGTTCGAGCCCCGACGACCGGTACGGGGCGGAAACCCCCGAGCGGGGTCGCCCCGCTCGGCGCCGGGAGGGCCGCGCTCCGGACGAACTTGACCCCTACCGTCAGTCCGGACCCGTGCACCGTCACCGTGCCGGACGATTTGGTGGTGACGTACCCCGCGACGCGACCGATCCTGTAGCTGTAGGTCCCGTTCGGCTCGGAGAACGAGATCGCCGAACCGGTCGAACTCTTGGTCACCCCGTTCACCGTGACCGACCACGCCTTCCCCGAGGGGAGCCCCGACTCGGCAAACGTCACCTTGTACGTCACCCTGTGGTAGACGAGCGTCGGCTCGGTCGCCGGTGCGCCACTCACTGCGATGTGCCCGTTGTAGGGCAGGGTCGCCTGGTGCCAGCCCGGGTTGTCCGCGATCGAGTAGGCGTAGGTGCCGTTGGAGAGGCCCGTCCACACAAGGCGGTCGGTGGTGCCGTCGGTCGTGCGTTGCTTCGTCACCCCGTTCAGGGTGATCGCCCACTTGAGGCCGGACGCAAGCCCTCGCTCCGAGAACGTGGCCGAGTAGGTCGCAGCCGCCTTCGGGTCGACCCTGAGGGAGAACGTCCCGGTCGCTTTCGCGCCGGCCGAGTCCGTCACCAGAACTCGGACCGTGTAGGGAGACTTGAGCTCGTCACCGGGGGCGGGCGAGCAGGAGAACGAGCCCACGTTGCCCGGCGTCCCGCAGCCGGACGGCAGGCCCGACCAGACAAACGAGGGATAGGTTCCCGACCCGCCGCTCGGGTTCGCCAAGACCTTCGTCGATTGGCCGACGTCCACGGGGTTCGGGTTGGCCGACGGCGACGCCGTTAGGCCCTCCGCCACCGGCGTCGCGCGCCCCCGCCACACGCTCACGGAAAGTCCGGGAGCGCTGGCGGTGGTGTTGGCGACCTTGGAGGTCGAGATGCTCGATCCGACCGCCCAGGTCGTCTCGTTGACCGTACCCGAGAAGAGCGTTGCGAGCGGGAAGGAGGCCGACGCCGTGGTGTTGACGTTCACGACCAGCAGGGACAAGTTCGTCCCATCGGTCGTGGCCGCCGCGTAGAGGGTCGACGGTCCCGTCACGGTCGTGGGGTCGTAGGCACGGTACAGCTGGGTCATGAACGTCTGGAACACCCGCCCCGTGGGGGTGAGGGACCCCCCGCTGGCGTTGTACCATCCGTACGTGCTCCCCGCCCAGTCGAACCAGTCCACGTTCACGACGTGCAGCGCGAGGAGGAGCGTCGTCTGGGCCGCCTCGAAGAGCCCGCCGTACAGCTGGCTCGTGAAGGCCGCATACGTCGACTCGCCGCCCGAGGTGAACGGTATGGTCGTGATCTCGTCGAGAAAGAGCGGGAGGCTGCCCGAGTAGTTGTTGGCGATGGCAGCACGGGCGCTGGGGACGTAGACGGGGAGCGCGTAGGCCGAGGAGCGAAGGAGCGCGAAGAACGACGCGACCGTGCGAGCGCCGGGTCCCGGCGGGGGATAGGCGGCGTAGTTGTGGACCGACACCGCACCCAAGAGCGACCCGTCCGCGGCGACCACCGGGCCGCACCACGTGGAGCAGGCGCTCACGCCGTCCGCGCCGCCTTCCCCCAGGGAGGGCGCAACGATCGGGGTCGTGGGATCGACCGCCCGTATCGCCAGCGTGTAGTTCCGGAGGAGGCTCGTGTACTCCGGAAGGGTCACCAGGTTCGTGGGCGACGTCGCCCACTTGCTCCACGGCTGGTCGAAGTGGTGCCAGACCGTGGGTTCGTTGCCGAGCCCCCAATAGGCGGGCGTAAAGCCGAGGGTCTTCTCGACGTACCTCACGTAGTAGGCCGCCGTCGAAGGGCTGTCGATCTCCGCGGGCAGCGTCAGGATCGCGTGGCAGCGGATGGACACGCACGAAGCGATGAACGCCGAGGGGGGCGTCGTGGCCCGGTGGGTGCTCCCGGTCTTGTTGGTAACGATCCCGCTCGTGTAGTTCGTCCCGTCGGCCGAGGCTCCCCCAGGGTAACGGATGTACGTGACCGGAGTCGTCGCCAACAGCTTGGCGTCCGTGAGGGTGAACGGTTCGGCCGGTGGTAGGTTGATGCCCCAGAACGTGGCGGCGATCGGTGCGGCATCCGAGAGCGGGAGTATCGATATGCCCGCGCTGACGGCAGGCTCGAGCCCGCTATCGCCGGAGGCGGCGGGCGGGGGACCGAGCGATGCCACGAGCCCCGAGGTCAGCAAGAGGACCACGACGCCGATCGCACCGGCGACCGCCGTCCCGACCGCGCGAACCCCGGCGTTCGATCGCTTCCGAGCGGAGACTCGTAAACCTTTCGCCACGCCCACCGACCAGGAACGGCTCGAGAGGGGGCCCGGCGCTAATGAGTCTTCCGCCGTCGGGGCGGGGAGCCGCACGGAAGCAGGGAAGCGAACCCCGCCACTTCATGGACGTGAGTCGGAAGGAACCGTGCGCGGCGGCCCCCAAGTACCCCGGCCCGATCCGTCCGGGGAGGAGCCGAACGGCGGGGGAATGCGCCGAGCCGCCCTCGACGCCGTCCCAGGGACCGCCGGACGACGGTCCGAAGCCCCTCCGTGCGTCCCGCCCCATCGTCGTCGCCCTCCACGCCGCGCGCGGCGGACGCAGGCGACCCGAGACCGCGCCGGCGGGACCGACGGCGAACCCCATCCGCGGTCGAATCCACTCGGGTCGGCGGACCGCGCCCGGTGCGATCGGTCCCCGGCATCCGAGGAAGGCCCTTGGCATCGGCGTCCGTGGGTTCCCCCGCCCGGCCGAGGCCGTCCCGCGATCCCCGAACCCTCGTGCGGGCCCGGATTCCCTCCGCCAAACGGGAGCGTGGGGGTTCGGGCGCTCACGTTATCTCGGAACGCCCTTGCGCTGGGCCGAAGCTTCGGGATGAAGGTCCTTTTCATCGGTTCTCACTTGGACAAGGGCGGCGGGCAGGCGCTGCAAACCCTCCAGCTCTTCGAGGAGCTGCGGAAGTCCGTGGAAGGGGACTACCTCTGTCTGCGCGCGGGGGGAACGCATCCGGAGCTTCTCGAGCGCGAGGGGGTCCGGGTCGTCGGGAAACTGCGACTGCCGCAAGGGATCTTGGACCTTCGCACGGCCATCCGGGCCGAACGAGGGGATTGGGATGTCGTCCAGGTGTTCGATGTCTACTTCGGACTGCCGGCGGCGTACTTCGCCCGGACGTTTCCTCGGACCGTGCTCTTCGGCACGGACCCGATCCACTACGTGAAGTGGAGGTATGGCGACGCTGCTCGGGCGCTGACCCGATTCGGAATGGAGGTGCTCATGCGCGACACGCACCTGGTCGTCAATTCCCCGGCGCTCGCGGAGGATTTCCGCCGCTTCTCGCCCCTCTTCATCCCGAACGGCTTGGACCTGGATCGGTTCGACGCTCTCCCTCCGAGAGAGGAGGCGCGCCGCCGCCTCGGTCTCGACCCGGGGGCCCGGATCGTGCTCTGGGTGGGCAAGGTCGTTTCCGCCAAGCGCGTGGAGTGGTTGCTCGAGACGTTGTGCCGGGCCCCGGACGCGCTCCTCGTGGCCGTCGGCGGATACAACGAGGAGCATTTCGGCGACCAGTACTACCGGGACCTTCGGTCCCGTTATCCGGGGGTTCTCGACCGCGCGATCTTCACGGGAGAAGTGCCGTACTCTCGGGTGGGGCTCTACCTCTCCGCCGCCGACGTGTTCGGGTTCCCGTCCGAGTTCGAAGGGATGCCGAACGCCGTCATGGAGGCGATGGCGGCGGGCCTGCCCGTCGTGGCGTCGGACATCCCCGCCCATCGGGCCCTCATCCGCCCGGACGAGACCGGCTTCTTGGAACGAGACCCAGGGTCGTTCGCGGCGACGATCTCCCGGCTGCTCCACGACCCGCACCTCCGTTCCCAGGTCGGCGCCCGGGCGCGGGAATACGTGCGTTCGGAGTTTACGTTCCGTCAGGTGGGCCGCCGGTATCTCGACCTGTATCGACGGATGCTCGAACCCTCGGGGCACGAGGGTTCGTAGGGGCCCCCGATTGCCGTCGGGAACGCCCTTCGCGCCGGAGCCGCGGACGACCGCGTCCGGGTCGAGCCATCGTCCGCGAACGGGCGGGTGCTCGGAAAGACAACCCCGTCCACCGCCGCACGTCGCCGACTCGTGCGCGGTCCGATTCGGGCGGTCCCTGCCCCCTCAGCTTTCGGACGCCGGCGACGTCGAAAGCCGTTTCGGACCGACGCGGGGGCGGGCAAGCGCAGCCAGCCAATCCTGGATCCGCACTCTCGGCCGGAAGCCGAGCGACCGCGCCCGCTCGATGTCCGCCCAAGAGTGGCGGACGTCGTTCGTCCGGGGGGGACCGTGGACAATGGGTAGGGCGGGGTTCACCGCCTGGCGGATCCACTCGGCGAGGTCGAGGATCCGTGTCGGTGACCCGGTCCCCACATTGTAGGTTCCACCCTTCCCTTCGCCTCCGACGAGAAGTGCGAGGAACCCGACCAGGTCCGACACGTGGACGAAGTCGCGCGTCTGTTCCCCGTCGCCGCTCACCACGAGGGGCTCGGAGGCGCGCGCCCGCTGGAGGAGCCAACCGATGACCTCCGTTGGCAGGAGGGCCCCGGCGGTCCCGTCCGAGTAGACGTTGAACGGGCGAACGACCGTCGCGTCGACGCCGTAGAGCTCGCGGTAGAGCGCGACGTACTGCTCCCCGACCATCTTCGACATCCCGTACATGCTGAGCGGGTGGAGGGGGTGTGTCTCGCGCACGGGAACGTCGACGGTATCCCCGTAGACCGAGACCGAGGAAAGAAAGATCATGCGCGCGTCGTTCCGACGGCTCGCCTCGAGCGCCTGAATCGTGCCCACGACGTTCGTCTCCGCGATGGCCCGAGGGCTAAGGGGGCGGCCCTCGACCGGGATCCGTGCGGCCAAGTGGCACAAGACGTCAAAATCACGGAGCGCGCTCGGAGCGTCCTCCGAGGAGATGTCGAGGATGCGACCGCTCGGCCCCGGGAGGAGGTCGAAGCCTTCCACCGTGTAGGTTCCTCTCAGTGCGTCGACGAGGGCCGATCCGATCTGACCCGAACTTCCGAGGACCGCGATGCGGGGGTCCGCAAGACGTCGAGGGCCGCTCAAGGGTCGACCCGCTGCCCGGCGGTGGGCGTCGACCGTCCCCTCGGGTGGGGGGATCGGCCGCGAGACGCTCCTCGGCGGGTAGGCCCTTCGAACCCGCTCTCCCGTCGAGGCACGACCGGCCCGGGTCGGACGACTCGCGTGGGGGTCCGCGCGCGGGCTCGGGAGCCCGCCGGCCGGGTGGGAACCTCCGCCGTCACGACGGCCAACGTTCGTATCTCCCTTCCACGTTGGAGAACCGGAATCGTATTCCCGCGCGTCGGAGCTGGTTCTTCAGGCGATCGGTCTCGGGGTCGGCCGGCCCCTCGATCCTGCGCTCGCGCAGCTCGAATACCGTCGCGGGTCGATGGTCATGCCCTCGGACCGTGATGCGGTCCTCCTCAAGGACGTAGCGGGTCCGCAGGGTGGCATTGAGCTGGTCGACGATCGCCTGCTTCTCCGGTGCGGTGATCTCCCTCGGGTAGGCCCTCTCCCGGATGACACGGGCGGGAACCCCGGCCGCAAAGCATCCGGACGGTAGGTTCTGATTCACCAAGGACATTGCGCCTACGACGACGTCGTCCCCGATAGTGACCCCGGGATTGACCAGGGCGTTCGGTAGCCAGACCCGGTTTCCGATCCGCACCTCGTCGAACCGGACGGGGTAGCCCTCGAACGCGGAGAGGTAGGCGCCGTGCGTGAAGATCTTCGTCCCGATGCCTACTCCGACCTCGCTGCCCAGAGTGACTCGTCGAGCGGTGTTGACATGAGAGTACCGACCGAGGTGCAGGAAGTCACCGGTCACGAGCTCGGACTGCCACTCGAAGGCACTGCCGCCCCCGATCGAAGCATCCTCGTCGATCCAGCACTCGCGGCCGAGCACGATGGATCGCCCTTCGATCACGGCTCCTGCACGGACGATCGTCCCGTCGCCGATGACGAGCCGTTCTGTGACCTCGATGCGTGCCTTCGGATCGATCCGAACATTGTGCCCCAGCACCTGATGCGTGGCGGGGCGGCGGGGTTCGGCCATCGGACACCACCTTTCTGTCGCCTCCGGCGCATCCGGAGCCGAGCTATCAAGGCTTGCCACGAGGGACGGCAGGGGACCGACCGAGGGAGCCGGTGGGACTCTCGAGGGCCCGACCCGGATGAGTTGGGGAACCGGAGCAAGGGGGTCCATTCGAGACCCCGGTTGCCTCTTGGTAAATGGGCCCAGTCGGATTTGAACCGACGACCTCCCGGTTATCAGCCGGGTGCTCCAGCCAAACTAAGCTATGGGCCCTCGAGGGGCGGGAGGTGAGGGTGGCTTTAGGTATTTCGGCGATCCGTAGCTCTCCTGAGGTCGGGCGGGTCCGAACGGAG
>DAHVAA010000054.1 GCA_027314845.1 Thermoplasmata archaeon
TGGGTCGTCGCGAGCCGCTCGAGCCGGACGGAGCTCGAGCCCTGGCCGAGGAGCCGCCGTGCTCGGTCGACCGCCCGCAGTCCAGCCCGAAGCCCCCCGAGCTCGGGAGGGCGGACGCGCCGGCTCGCGATGCGCGAGGCGATCCGGGCGAGGTCCGGGACGAGCCGTAGGGTCGCTCGGAGCTCGGCGATGGCCGCCCCCCGGGCGACGAGCGCGGCCACGGCATCCTGACGTTCGGCGATCGCGGCGACCTCGGCGAGCGGGTTCGAGAGCCAGAACGAAAGCGTCCGGCGGCCGGGGGCGGTTACGGTCTCGTCCCAGGTGCCGAAGAGGGTCGGGCCGTTCGGGTCGTCCGGGTTCATCGGGCGGGTGATCTCGAGGTGGCGGAGCGTCTTCGGGTCGAGCACGAGCCGCTGCCCCCCATCGGCCCGGTCCACGAGCGCGACATGGGGAAGCACCCGGGGCTGCGTCGCGCGCAGGTAGGCCGCGAGCGCGCGGTCGGCCTCACCGGCGAGGTCGGAGGGGGACGTCGCGCCGGCGAGCGCGGGGGGCAGCTCGGAGACCGCGACGGGAGCGGGGGCGCCCTCGACCCGGGCAGCGGGGAACTCCCGATGGAGTGCCGCGGCAAGCGGCCCGCCCGGACCCGGGCGGCAGAGGATCTCCCGGGGCTGGAACGGGGCGAGGGCCGAGAGGAGCCCCTCGGGACCGACCGCGTCCGCTTCGCCGTGGAACCACTCCCCCGTCGTGATGTCGACCGCCGCGTAGGCGCCGCGGCCCTCGGCCCGGCCCAGGGCGACCGCGAGGAAGCTGTGCTCGGGGCCGCCGAGGATGCGGTCCTCGACGACGGTCCCGGGCGTGACGACCCGCGTCACCTCCCGACGGACGAGCCCCTTCGCGAAGCGGGCGTCCTCGACCTGGTCGCAGAGGGCGACCTTGTACCCCTTTCGAACGAGCCGGCCGAGGTAGGTGTCGACCGCGTGGTGCGGCACGCCGGCCATCGGCGTTCGGTCTCCGCGACTGTCCGGCGAGCGCGCGGTCAGCACGACATCGAGCTCGCGCGAAAGCAGGCGCGCGTCCTCGCCGAACGTCTCGTAGAAATCCCCCACCCGGAACAGGACGAGGTGCCCGGGGTATCGGGATTTCACGCCCTCGTACTGCTCGAGGAGGGGCGTGGCCGAGCCGCTCTCCGTCATGGACCGCGCGGTCGACCGGGGCCGACCTATAAGGCTCCTCGGGCGACCCCGACCCGGCCGGAACGCTGAGGGGGAGATTTGAACTCCCGTGGCGAGACCGCCACCAGCTTTCAAGGCTGGCGCCTTGCCGGGCTAGGCTACCTCAGCGCGGGGCGGCTAGCGGAACCGCGGCGAATAAACCCTCGCCCCGAGGAGCCCGCGGGAAGGGCATGCAGGTGCCGGGAGATCCGCGGCGGAGCACGACGGCCCGGCCGATTCGAACCCGGGTGGTCAGCTTGGAGGGCTGACATCCTACCACTAGATTACACCTGCACGCCCGTCCGCGGGCGAGCGCGGCGACCCTGCCGCGCGGTTAATGCTTTTCGACCGGCGCTCGGCCTGAGGGGGCCGAGAGGTCGACCAGGGCGACGCGCTCCAGGACGAGTCCTTCCCACTGCGCGGTCGGGATGGCCGTCCGCTCGGCCCGCGAAATCCCGAGCCGGTCGAGGGTGACCTCGTCCGCGGGACGCGGAAAGGCGGAGGGGTCCTCGACCAGCTCGAACCGTGACAGGATCGCGGCGGGCTCGACGGGCCGCTCGGCTACGACTACGAACTGCTCCGTCGTCGCCGAGACCCCGGCCTTCTCGAGCGCCCGGGGAAGCTGGTCATCCCCGGCCACATACAACGCGAACTCCGCGCCCCGGTCCCGGAGGCGGGCCTCCCCCCGATTGCGGGAGCGCCCCAGGTGCGCCCACGCGGAGAGAAGGTGGCGTTCCCCGGCGATCGCCCGGGCATCGAACACCGCGACCAGTGCGGGGCTCTCCTTCGCGAGGTCTCTCAGCGCCCGCACGATCGTGGCGGTCGTAGGGCGTCCGGGAGCCGCCCGGCGGGCGCCCACGGCCCGGAGCGCGCGCTCTTCCGGAGGAGGGAGGGGCACGTCAGACTCCTTACTCCGCGAGGAACCGGAGGAACTCCTCGCGGGTCCGGGGCTGGAGCGTATAGTTCTCCTTGCGTTCGCGCCCGATGGTCGAGGTCGGAGTGGGTCCGTAGTCGTGGCCGGGCAGGACCACGAGCCCGTCGTCCAGCGAAAGCAGACGGCGGTGGAGGCTCTCGTACATCTCCGCGGGATCGCCGCCGGGGAGGTCGGTCCGGCCGCACTCTCCCACGAACAACGTGTCGCCGGTCGCGACGTGCCCCTCGAACAGGTAGAGTACGCTGTCCTTCGTGTGGCCGGGCGAGTGCAGCACCCGGAACCGAAGGCGACCGGTGTCGAAGCCGTCCCCGTCGTCGACCGAGAGGTCCTGGTGGAGCGGGGCGACCCGGTGGGCGACGACCTTCGCGCCCGTGCGGTCGCGCACGTCCTGGTTCCCGGCGATATGGTCGGGGTGACTGTGCGTGTTCAGGATGTAACGGACCTTGACCCGCCGGCGGTCGATCGCTTCGAGCACCGGTTCGATGCCGAACGACGGGTCGATCACCGCCCCCTCTCCCCCCTCCGCGTCCGCGACGAGATAGGTGAAGTTGAGGTACGGTCCCACCCGGAACTGGTCGAGGAGCACGACCCCGCGACCGGCGACCGGTATTTGACCCCGGGGGGCCCTAGAAACCGCCGGCCTCTGCTCCCGGGGCCCTTCGCCCGCTCACCGCATCGAGCACCACGCGGCCGTCGACCCCCTCTGCGTACCAGTACGGCACGTACAGCAGAACGAACGGCCCCAGACGGACGTCGTCCGGCCCCGGGGCGATTCGCCGCGCCTCGATGACCAACGCCCCGCCGTGCTGCTCGGTGTGGTCGACATGGACCGTATGCTCTCGCCGCACCAGGTCCCGGGCGATGAGCGCCGCCTCCGCCTCACCCAGTTGCGGCACCAGTCGCTGATGCGGTTCGGCGACGGTCTCGACGAGCTCGCGGTCGAGGTCTCCCCACACCTCCGCGCGGCGACTGAGCGCGTTCACCGCGACCAGCTGTCGTACGACCCGCCCCGGCCCTCCGTGGGGTGAGGGGGGGCGGACCCGATACGCGGCGACATAGAATGGAACGAGGCGAAGGATGTAACGCGACGCGTCCGCGCCCGCGATCATTTCGGCCTCCCCCCGCCCGATCCGCGGACGGACGGTACGCTCGGACTGAAGGGCGAGCGCGAACGGCGGCTCGAGCGGGCCTTCGGTGTCCGTTCCCTCGCCCGCAGCGTCCGCGCCGAGGGGCGACGGCAGGAGGAGCTCACCCAAGGCCGGTCCGAGGGTCGTGGGGTCGAGCACCTCGATCCCTCGGTCGGCGGCCAGCGACCGGACGACCGGGCCAGGCTCATCGTCGTACACGACGGTCCGATGGACCGCGTCGGGCGGGAACCATGTCTCGACCTCGGTGGGGGCCCGGGCCGTAGGAACGATCACCAGCGCGCGGTGGTCCCGGGCGCGATGGGCCACGAGCGCGTCCCCCCGTGCCTCCAGGCGGTAGCCGGCCGCCTCGAGGAGGCGCCTCAGCACCGAGGAAGGCGGTGGGACCTTGGACATCGAGCGGAGCGAGCGGGCCCGTGGGATATCTCGGTTCCGTTCCTCACGCCGCGTCGTCCGGGGCCCCGTAACGGAAAGGCCGTAACGGCTCGCCGCTTCCCTTTCGCCGTGTCCCGGTACTGGCTGGGCTGCTCCGGTTGGGCCTACGACGACTGGGTCGGCCCATTCTATCCTCCCGGCACGCCGCCCTCGGAGTACCTCGCCCGGTACGCCCGTGTATTCCGCACGGTAGAGGTCGACTCCAGCTTCTACCGCGTCCCGTCCGCTTCGATGGTGCGTCGATGGTCCGAGGTCACTCCCGACGGCTTCCGTTTCGCCCTCAAGGTCCCCCGGGAAGTAACTCACGAAAAGACGAGCTCGACGGCCTCCGTCTCGCCGTTCGAGAGGTTCATCGCCAGCCTGGAACCCCTGCGGCGCTCCGGAAAGCTCGGCCCGATCGCCTTCCAGTTCCCAGCTTCCTTCCGCCCCCAGGAATCCGCGCGCCTCGAACGGTTCCTCGAGGCCGTGCCGTCCGACCAGCTCGTGGCCGTCGAACTGCGCCACGACTCCTGGTGGACCGAAGCGACCCGGGGCCTGCTCGAGTCCCATCGAGCGGCGCTGGTCTGGTCGGTCCTGCCCGGCGCCCGACCTCCCCCCTGGGTGACCGCGGACTTCCTCTACGCCCGTTTCGTCGGGGACCGCGCTCTGACGCGCTTCGATGGGATCCAGCGGGACCAGCGAACCGAGCTCGAGCGCATGCGCGAGCGGTTCGACCACGAGGGACGGCTCGCCACCACAGTCTTCGCGTACTCGAACAACCACTTCATGGGCTTCGGACCGGGTACGACCGCCGTACTGGCTGAGGTATTGGGCGAGCCGGGGCCGGACCTCGCGTCGGCGCGGCGTGCCCGGGGCCAGGCAAGGCTCGACTAGGTTCTCCCCATCTCGCCGAGCGGTGACGGATTCTCGGGGGAGCCCGCCGGCCGCAGGCCTCGGGCCGGGTCGCGAGCGCCGGTCGGGCCGAGACCGGGACGCGCACCACCCCGGGCCGTGCGGACCGCCTCGCATCGCGGCCGCTCCGAAAATTATGCGCCCCTCCGGTTCGAGGCCCGGCACGGTTCGAACCCCGGGGGGTCTCGGTCTCCGCCCAGAGCCGGCCTCCGGCGCGCGTATCCACGAACGGTTCCGCCGTAGGACGGCAAGCCTTTTAGTCCGACCCGAGGTCCAAATCCACGCCGATGAGCGAGGCCATCACCCTGCGCGTCGCGGAGGCGTTCCAGCAGGACATCGGGCTCGGCACGGCCCGCCTGGACGTCCAGACCCGTCAGCGCCTCAAGGTCGGTCTCGGCGACATCGTAGAGATCCGGGGTCGCAAGCCCACCCCCGCGATCGTGAGCCGGGCCCAGCCGGATGACGAGGGGAAGGGGATCGTCCGGATCGAGGCGGTCGTGCGGCGGAACGCGGGGGTCAGCATCGGGGACCGTCTCCAGGTGCAACGGGTGGACTGCCCTACGGCGGACGCGATCACGATCGCCCCGATCTACGCCGGGTCGGCCCGAATGGACCTCGGCCCGGGACTCGAGAGCTTTGTCGCGAAGGCCCTCGCGCGCCGCCCGTTCGTCCGCGGCGACGTGTTCGTCATACCGGGAGTGTTCTTGAT
This sequence comes from Thermoplasmata archaeon, assembly GCA_027314845.1. The sequence continues at coordinate 5,326 of DAHVAA010000054.1, forward strand.
GGGCGGTTCGCTCCCGTTCATGGTCGTCTCGACACAGCCGAAGGGGATCGTGCAGGTCGCCCCTTCGACCCTGATCACGATCAAGGAGGAGACGGTCAGTGAGACCGAGGTCGCCGCCCCCCGGGTTTCTTACGAGGACATCGGGGGCCTCAAGGAGAAGCTCGGACGGGTCCGGGAGATGATCGAGCTGCCCCTGAAGCACCCCGAACTATTCGACCGGCTCGCCATCACCCCGCCGAAGGGAGTCCTGCTCTACGGTCCTCCCGGAACGGGGAAAACGCTCATCGCGAAGGCGGTGGCGAACGAGGCCGGGGCGCACTTCATCGGGATCCAGGGTCCCGAGATCATCTCGAAGTACTACGGGGAGAGCGAGAAGGAGCTGCGCGAGAAGTTCGAGGAGGCCGAGAAGAACGCGCCGAGCGTAATCTTCATCGACGAGCTCGACTCGATCGCTCCCCGCCGGGACGAGGTGGTGGGCGAGGTCGAGCGACGAGTGGTCGCGCAACTGCTCACCTTGATGGACGGGCTCTCCGGGCGCGGGAACGTGATCGTCATTGCGGCCACCAACCGTGAAGAGGCGATCGACCCGGCCCTACGTCGCCCCGGCCGGTTCGACCGGGAGATCGAGATCGGGGTGCCGACGCAGGAGGGCCGACTCGAGATCCTTCAGATCCACACCCGGGGGATGCCCATCGAGGGCAGCGACCGCGACCGCGACCGCATCCTGAAGGAGCTCTCGGCGCAGAGCCATGGGTTCGTGGGCGCCGACCTCTCTTCGCTGGCGCGGGAGGCGGCGATGCGGGCGCTGCGCCGCTACCTTCCCGAGATCGATTTCGACCAACCGATCCCGCTCTCGCTCCTCGAGAGGATGAAGGTCACGGAGAACGACTTCCGCGAAGCGCTGAAGCAGATCGAGCCGTCGAGCCTGCGGGATGTCGCCGTGGAGGTTCCGACGACCCACTGGGACGAGGTCGGGGGGGTCGAGCGGGTCCGACGGATCCTCGAGGAGTCGGTCGAGCTTCCGTTCAAGAACCCCCAGGTCTACCGTCACATCGGCATCGAGCCTCCGCGGGGGATCCTTCTCTACGGGCCCCCCGGGGTCGGAAAGACGCTCCTCGCGAAGGCCGCGGCGACGGAGAGCCAGGCGAACTTCATCTCGGTGAAGGGCCCGGAAGTGATGAGCAAGTGGGTGGGAGAGAGCGAGAAGGCGGTCCGGATGATCTTCAAGAAAGCCCGGCAGGCCTCCCCGTCCATCGTCTTCATCGATGAGATCGACTCGATCGCGCCGCGCCGGGGGCTCCAGACGTCGAGCGGGGTAACGGAGCGGATCGTCAACCAGCTGCTCACCTCCATCGACGGGCTCGAGAGCCTCGAGAGGGTCCTGGTGATCGCAGCCACCAACCGTCCGGACATCGTGGACGAGGCGCTGCTGCGCACCGGCCGGTTCGACCGGCTCCTCTACGTGGAGCCGCCGAGCATCGCCGGCCGCCTCGAGATCCTCAAGGTCCACACGCGCAAGATGCCGCTCGCGGACGACGTCGACCTTTCCGCTCTCGCGGCGCGCACGGAAGGGTATGTCGGCAGCGACCTCGCGGCGCTCTGCCGAGAGGCTGGCCTGACCGCCATCCGGGAGAACCTCAAGGCCTCCAAAGTGACGCGGTCGCACTTCGACGCGGCGCTCAAGCAGGTCCGCGCCTCCTGCGACCCCGAGAGCCTGAAGTTCTACGAGGAGTTCGAGAAGCACCTCCTCCGGGACCGGACCACCCGGCGGCGCGACGAGCCGGTCGAAGCGATCTACCGCTGACCGGCCGCCCATGGGCTCGTGGTGTGGGCGTCCATCGAAGCAAGCTATAAGTAGTGAGGCAAGGTTCGGCGCGCCGCCCCCGATAGGGGGACACCGTACGGGAGATGTGAAACAGTTGGCCCGCCTTGTGTACCGCGCGGCCCTCTGGGCGCTCGTGGTGGTCGTGCTAGCAAGCTCGCTGGCCGCCCTCCCCGGGGCCCTTGGGGCTTCTCCGAACTATACGCTGACCGGCTACGTCCACCAGCCCGGTGGGGCTCCTGTCCCCAACGGCGTTCAGGTCGATCTAGCCTCCCGGTCGACGGGCACGGTCTACACGACCACGACGTTCGGCGGGGGCGGCCAGTTCCAGTTCACGACCTCCGGCACCTTCGGGGCTCTCGCGCCGGGAAACTGGGGCGTCTGGGTTCCCCCGCAGGGGAACGCTTCGTTCGCGCTGTGCAAGCCCTGCGCGGCGCTGCCTCAGCAACAGAACCCGCAGTTCTCCTATCAGTCGGCGACCAACCTGACCTCCACCCTGTACCCGGTGGTCATCCCGAACGTCCAGATCTCTGCGTACAACTCCGTGTTGAGCGGAACGGTCACGGACGCCGGGGCGAACCCTATCGCAGGGGCGAACGTGCGACTGCTCGACCCCGTGTTCAACAACCTCATGCTGGGGAACAACACCACCGCCTCGAACGGCGCCTACACGTTCAAGGTCCCGCGAGGGTCGTGGGTGCTCCAATCGACGGAGCCGGGTCCGCTCCCCCACTACTCGAACACGACCGGTGTGACCGTCTCGACCGCATCCTTGACGGTGAACCCGGTGATCCGGACGTACCTCGTCTCCGGCTCGATCCTGACGACCGGGAACGCTCCGATCCCGAGCACGGGTAACGCGACCCTGTACGACGGCTACAACGGCTACATCTACTCGACCCCGACGCCCGCGGGCGGCTTCTACGCCCTCGGGACGTACCCCGGGAACTTCACGAGCGGATCGCAGTCGTTCGATGTCGTGCTCGCCGCGGTCGGCTACTCGACCGGCTACTACCCGCTTGTCGTCTCGAGCTCCTCGCCGTACCAGCGCAACTTTGCGTTGCCCGCGGTCCAGCCGAGCCAGCTCGGGGTCTACAACACGACCCTCGACTTCTCGGGGATCAACCCGGCGACGGGCTCCGGGAACCTTGCGGTCGCCACGACCGCCCAGCTCGGGAACGACACCGTCTTCCCCGAGCTCCCGAACGCCACGGTCGGCCAGATGTGGGGGCAGCTCGGCCTTGACTTCGGCCACTCCCTCTCGTTCTCGAACTCCCTCCTGCCGCTCCTCTACGCCTACGAGAACAACTCCGGGCCCTTCTTCCCGGCCGTGCAGGCCGGGGCGGCCGTGAACGGCACGGGCTTCATCGCTCCGTCCACGCCCCAACAGCTCGCCAGCGAATCGTCGACCTGCTCGGGATCCTGCAACCTCGCGAGCCCCGCGACGATCTCGATGAGCTGGTCGCAGTCGTACGCGCTCAACGGGACGCTCTACAAGAACAGCTCGGCCTACACGGTCTCGTTCAACTTCCGCCACCCGGTCAGCGGGGACGTCTACAACTATACGGTCGTGCTCCCGGCCGGCTACGTGCTGCGCGCCGGCACGCCCGCACCGACCGACACGCGCCTCGCGCCGGCCGGCCCCAGCGGGACCTGGACGAAGTTCACGCTCGTCTCGCTGCCGAGCGCCAGGAGCACGACGCGCTCGTGGCCGAGTCGGTGGTGCGCCACCTGCGCAAGCGCATCGACGTCATCCAGACGAGGATCGAGATAGGCCGCAGCATGGGCGCCGCGTTGCGTGCC
>DAHVAA010000055.1 GCA_027314845.1 Thermoplasmata archaeon
CGTTCCTGTTCGCCCAGTACCCTGTGCTCTCCGCGTTCGGCGTGCTGACCCCGTACCTGGCCCTCTTCCTCGGCAACTTCTACACGACAGTGGCCCCCTCCTCCCGCGGCGCCCGGCGCCGCTCGGCACCGAGCGGAGCGACCGCCCGCCCCAGCCTCCCATCGCCGTCGCGTCGACCGGGTGTCGCGCCCGAGCTCCTGGCCTCCGTCGCCGAACTCGAGGGAAACCAACATACCGCCCCCCGCGGGTGACCCTTCGTGGACGTTCTCAACGAATCCGTCGGCCGCCGCGCGCTACCGGGACGCCCGGCTCGGCCTGGTGGCGGGCGGCCTCGGCGTGCTCGGCGTCGTCGGGGTCCTCAGCGTCCTCCACGAGATCTCGCCCAAGTACGGGGGACCGTTCGAGGTCGCACCGGTTCCTCTCCTCCTCCTGGTCGTCGCGGTGGGATTCCTCTACGCGGCGCTCGTCCGTGGGGGTTCTCGCCGGCCGGCCGCGTAGCATGGACGACCTCCTGGCGCAACCGACCCGGCGCCAGATCTTCGACGCGGTGAGCACCCATCCGGGCGCGAGCGCTCGCGAGGTGCAGCGGCTCGCGGGCCTCGGGTGGGGCGAGACCGCCTACCACCTCGAGCAGCTCACGAGCGCCGGCCTTCTCCGGCGCGAGCGCGGAGCCCGGAGGGACTACTACTTCCCCGCCACGATGACGTGGGAGGATCGGCGGCTCTTCCAGGCGCTTCGGAGCCCGGCGCAGAGGACCCTCCTCCTGCTCCTGAGCGGCGCACCGGGCCTCTCGCTCTCCGAGCTCAAGGAGCGCTCCGGCTTCAGTCTGTCGACCACCTCGTTCCATGTGCGGCAACTGATCGACCGGGCGGTCGTCGAACAGTTCCGGGACGGGAACCTCCGGCGGTATCGGGCCGTTCGGCCCATGCGAATCGCCGAGCTGGTTCGCGGCTACCGAGGGTCGTTCGAGGACCGGCTGGTGGACCGGTTCGTCGAGACCTGGAGCGGACTGTTCGGTGGGTGAAGGAGAGGTTCGAGGCGATGGAAAACTGGGTCCGCACCAAACAGTTCGGGGCTTGCGCCAAAAGGGAGGTATCCCGAGACGACCCGATGGCTAGTTCGATGCTTACCGGGGGGCATCGTCGGGGCAGCGGGCCACTGGCCGTTCTGTTGCTGGTCGTCGTATCGACCGTACTGGCCACCTCGCCGGTGGTCGTCCACTCCGGCGCCGCCGCGGCGTCGCCGCGGCCGACTTTCCTCCTCGCCGCCTCGGCCCCGGTCTCGGCCGCGTTCTCGTGGAGCAACGGGGTGGTGCTGCTCTCGTTCCCCCGGGACGCCCCCGCCTATTCCCTATCGAGCGTGGCCGACCCCTCGGTCGTCGTTAACCAGAGCCTCTCGGCGCTCGCGGAAGTGAGCCCGATCGGACGGATCGTCTCGTTCGCCTCGTTCTCCCATTCCGGCACGCTGTGGAGCCTCGACCCCATCGTGGGGACCAACGCGACCACGGTGGCCCTGACCGCCACCGTCCCCGTCGTGAACTCGAGCGGCGAGTGGGAGTCGGGAGATGACGGCGGTTCGAACGTCACGACCCTGGGGAACGCGACCGCCGTGGTCCGATTCACTCTCAACGACTCGAGCGGCCCGCAACCTTCGACGGTCTCCTACTCGCTTAACGTCACTTCCTGGCCGTGGCTCAATGCCTCCGACAGCCTCGGCGTCGAGGTTCGGACCAACCTCACGTCCGCGGTCGGCTACTGGCAGGCCTCCGGCTCGAACTCACTCACCGGGGTTTCGCGCTCCTCCCAGTCCCCGATCGCAGCCTTCACTTGGGAAAGCTCGGCCGTCGCGCATTACCAGGGAGGCGGCGAGGACGACAGCTCCGTCAGCTCCTACCACAACTTCTCGGGGAACTACTCGAGTTCGCTCGTGCGATTGAGCTTCGGCGCGGTGCCGGGCAACTACTCGTCCCTCTCCTACGACCCCTGGCTCGAGGTCCTGAGCCCCGTTGGGTTCGCCCAGGGCCTCGCCACGGTCGTGTTGACCCCCCTCTCCCTCTCGGCGCTCGCCTTGGGCGGCGCGGTCGTGGCGGGGCTGGCCTACGTAGCGCGGCGCCGGCGGACGCCTCCCGAAGAGGGCCTCTAGGACCCGAACGGAGAGGGCGGGGGCCCTCGGCAGGTCTTCGTCCCCTTCGAGGTCAACGGGGCTCCACGCGCGGTAAAAGTACCGTAGGCACCGGTCCCTCGGCGAGGTGCTCATGTCAAGTTACGGCACTCCGCCGGCCACAGCGCCGTCGACGGCGGGCGGAATTCCTGCCTCGGTTGCTCCCTATGCCTTTCCCTACCCGGTCGCGAGCCTGGTTTCCCGGTTCGGGGCGACGGTCATCGACTTCCTGGTCTTGATCGTTCTCGCCGCCGTGGTCGCGATCCCCCTCGGGATCTTCACCGCGGCCACGGCGCTCGCCTGGGGAGGAACCGGCCCGTGGGTCCAGCTCCTCTGGGGACCGTTCACGCTCGTGATGTTCCTGGTCTGGTTCCTCTACTTCACGTACTTCGAGTCGACCACCGGCCAGACGCTCGGAAAGCGTCTCCTCGGCCTCAGGGTCATCTACGTCCCCTCGGGTCGACCGCCGGACTTCGCGCATGCGACGGTCCGGAACGTCCTACGGTTCATCGACTGGCTCCCCGCGTTCTACCTGGTCGGCTTCGTCCTCGCGCTCACGACCCCGAAGCGCCAGCGACTCGGGGACGTGCTGGCCGAAACGGTGGTCGCCCGGGCTTGAGTCCGGTCGGGGTACCGACCGACCCCGAGCCGTCCGGTCGTCCGCGGTGCGGCCGCGGTCAGGGCTTCCAGACCGGCGAGGAGTAGCCTTCGGGGAACCGGGGCGGAGAGTTACCGTTGCCGAAGGGGTCGGGCTTGGGGGCGACGGGGCGGCCCTCCTTCCGACAGAGGTAGGCATCGACCGCCTCGGCCGCTTTCGTGCCGGCCGCCATCGCGTGAACGACCGAGCGCCCGCCGGCCGCGAACACGCCCTCCACGTTCGTCATGTAGTCCGGGTGAGAACCCTCGGGCCAGCCTTTCGTGCCGAGCTTGAGGCCGAGCTCGGGTGCGAACCCCGCCAGGTCCGCCTTCTCCCCGATCGCCATGATGATCGTGTCGCACTCGATCGTGGTCGTCTTCCCCTCGATGGGACGGACCGCGCGGCGTCCCGAGGCGTCCGGCGCGGCGAGCTCCATGTCCTGGAAGACCATCCCCTCCACGTGGTCGGTGCCGAGGATCTTGACGGGGGAAAGAAGCCAGTGGAACTCGACCCCCTCGGGCTCGGTCTCTCGGATCTCCTCTTCTCCCGCGGGGGATTCTCCCCGCGTCCGGCGGTAGGCCATCGCGACCGTGGCCCCCGGAGAAAGCCGCCGTGAGGTTCGGACCGCGTCGACCGCGACATCGCCTCCGCCGACGATCAGGATCTTCTTACCGAGGACCACCGGGCGGCCCTGGTTCACGTCGTAGAGATAGTCCAGCGCCGGAAGGACCCCCGGCAGGTTCTCCCCCGGGACCCCGGGGTAACTCGCTTTCGAGGCACCGATGGCCACGAACACCGCCTTGTACCCTTCCGCGAGCAGGCTGGTCGGGGTGAAGTCGCGGCCGGCGACCTTGCCTTCCACGAACGTCAGGTCAAAGTTGCGGAAGCGCTGGAGGTCGATCAGGAGCTCGTGGTTGGGCATCCGGTAGTGTGGGATCGCCCCGGCCTGCCCGCCGACCGCGCGCTGCTTCTCGAAGACCGTGACCGAGTAGCCCCGCAGGCCGAGCTCCCAGGCCGCCATGAGCCCGGCCGGCCCGGCGCCTACGACCGCGATCCGCTCATGCTTGGGAGCGCTCGGAATGTACTCGAGGCTGGAGTCGCCGAACTCAAGGGCCGCCCGCTTCAGGTGCCGGATGGCGATCGGCACGCCCCGGCCCTTCATGATGCACGCATCCTCGCAGTAGTGGTAACAGACCTTGCACAGGGTGGTGGCGAGGGGGTTCTCACGAAGGGTGAGGTGCGCGGCTTCGTCGAACTGACCGTTCGCGACGAGCCCGATGTACCCCCGGCAGTCCTGCGTGATCGGGCAGGCTTCGACGCAGAACGGCAGCGCGCACTGAAGGCATCGCTGAGCCTCGAGCATCGCCTCCTCGCGAGTGTAGGAGTGGAGGACCTCGCGGAAGTCGTGGACCCGGTTCTCCGGATGCTCCTCGGGCACCTCGATCCTGAGATACCTTGACTCGGCGTCGGTCATGTTCCGCTACCGGCAGCAGCGCTGCCGGTGATGGAATCAACCCATGGACCCTCATAAAACGCTCGGAGCCCGAGCGGCCCGTGCGACGTCTTCGCACGTGGCCGGCGTTCGGACTCCCCCGTGAAGCGGCCCGGGCGCCCCCCGCCGCCCCCGGGGTTTCTACGCGGGAGGCAGGGGGCTCGAGACCTTCGCGAGCTCGCGGAGGATCTCATCGAGCTGATCTGCCGTGATCTCCCCCCGCGCGTAACGCTCCCGCGCGGTTTCGACCGCGGGGTCGTGCCCCCATCCACCGCCGAGGCGGTAGTGCCGGTAGTACCCGCGCCAGTAGGGCCGGAAGTAGGCCGGTCCCCACAGGCCGATGAATATGATGCGGAACACCAGCACCACGATCGAGATCGCGATGAGCGCCCCAACGAGACCGATCACCCAGTTCCACGGCCCTGGGCCCACCATCCAGGAGGGTGCGCTGCCCTGGAGCAGCGGGATCGCGACCGCGAGGAAGATGGAGACCGCGATCAGCACCAACAGTACGGCGAACCCGACCCGCAACCACTCCCGGGGGTCCGGGGGCACTTCCCAGGAAGCCAAGGGCCGCCGGGCGGAGGTCGGGGCGGTCATGGCCCTCGTCCCGCCATTCGAGCCACGTTACATGCTGGCTCGGTGGAACCGGGTTGACCGTCGGCACCGCCTCTCGCGTCGCCCTCCCACGGTCGTCGAAGGCGCTAAGAGTGGGAAGGTACGTCCACCCCCGTGGCGAGCTCGACCCCACCGGAGTGGCGCCGGCTGACCCGAGCGGAGGAGCGGGTCATCGTCCACAAGGGTACCGAGGTGCCTTTCTCGGGAGAGTACGAGCATCACTTCGCCCCGGGCACTTACTCTTGCCGTCGATGCGGGACGGAGCTCTACCGATCCGAGAGCAAGTTCGACGCCGGCTGCGGTTGGCCGAGCTTCGATGAGGAGATCCCGGGAGCGGTTCGGCGACTCCCCGACACCGACGGAGAGCGCATCGAGATCCAGTGCGCGCACTGCGGCGCGCACCTCGGTCACGTCTTCGAGAGAGAAGGGTTCACGCCGAAGGAAACGCGCCACTGCGTGAACTCGGTCTCGCTCCTCTTCCGCCCCCGCGCCTAGGAACTCCGCGTCCGGGCCAACGATTAAGGCGGACCCCTCCGTACGGAAACCGATTCCCGGAGCTGGCCCGCTCTCGGGGAGATCGGGAGGGGGTCTTGGAGGGGCTGATGATGGACGACTACCCGCTGACCCTCTCGCCGCTCCTCGACCGGGCGGAGCGTCTCTTCCCCCGGGTCCGGATCTCGACCCGGGCCCCGGACCGCTCGATCCGAGCGACCGATTACGCGACGGTCGTCGAACGCGCCCGCCGTCTGGCGGCCGCGATCCGCGCCGAAGGCCTCGCGCCGGGCGATCGCGTGGCCACCCTCATGTGGAACCAGTCGGCGCACCTCGAGGCGTATCTCGGCATTCCGGCGGCCGGCACCGTGCTCCACACGCTCAACCTGCGGCTTCCGCCAGAGCATCTCGCTTACGTGATCAATCACGCCGAGGACCGCTGGCTGCTCGTCGACGACGTGCTGCTGCCGGTCCTCGCTCGTGTCCGCGACCAGATCCACGCCGAACGGGTCTTCGTCGTCCCGTTTTCCGGCCAGCCGGTGCCGGCCGGTTTCGGCGACTACGAGGCGCTCCTGCGCGAACACGCACCGCTGCGGGACCTACCGGCGCTCGGGGAGCGGGACGCTGCCGGGCTCTGCTATACGTCCGGCACCACCGGTCAGTTGAAGGGCGTGCTCTACTCGCACCGTTCGATCGTCCTGCACTCGTTCTCCGAAGCGGTGGGTCTCGGGCTCTCCCAGTCGGACGCGGTGCTCGTGGTGGTGCCGATGTTCCATGCCAACGCCTGGGGACTCCCGTTCACGCTGACGATGCTGGGCGCCCGCCAGGTCCTTCCGGGCCCGCAGCTCGACCCGGAGAACCTCCTTGACCTGATGGCGACGGAGGGAGTAACGCTCGCGGCGGGCGTCCCCTCGATCTGGCTCGGCCTTCTGGAGGCGCTCGAGAGGGAGCCGAAACGCTGGCCGCTCTCTCCGCACCTGCGGATGGTCATCGGCGGGTCCGCCGTCTCCGAGTCGATGATACGGCGATTCGCCCGGATCGGTCTTCGGGTGATCCAGGGCTACGGGATGACCGAGACCACTCCGGTCGTGACGCTGAGCGCCCCGAAGGCCGAGATGCTTACCTGGCCCGAGGACCGACTTTTCGCGCTCGGCGCGCGCCAGGGCCTCCCCGTGCCGTTCGCGGAGGCCCGCGTCCGCCAGGGGTCGCAGGACCTCACCTGGGACGGGAAGAGCGCCGGGGAGCTTGAGCTGCGGGGACCGTGGGTCGCGCGCGCGTACTTCCGGGAGGCGGAAAGCCCCGAGAAGTGGACCGAGGACGGTTGGCTCCGCACCGGTGACTTGGCGACGATCGACCCCGAGGGCTTCGTCGAGATCGTCGATCGACTGAAGGACCTCGTGAGGTCGGGCGGAGAGTGGATCAGTTCGGTCGCGCTCGAGAACGTGCTCGCGGGACATCCGGCCGTGCGCGAAGCTGCGGTCGTCGCCGTGCCCAGCCCGAAGTGGGGGGAGCGGCCGGTCGCGTTCGTCGTGCTGAAGGACGGCGCCAGTGCGTCGGACGCCGACCTCCGGGAGCTCCTCGAGGGTCGCTATCCGAAGTGGTGGGTCCCCGACGAGTTCCGCTTCGTGCCCGCGCTCCCGAAGACGTCGACGGGCAAGGTCTCGAAGCTCACCCTTCGACGGGGGCTGGTCGGGCCGACCGCCCCTTAGCCTTCCTCTCTTAAGGGGAGCCGACCATCCCCATCAGTGTACGACCGGCCCGATCACGGGACGTTCTCGCTCGTCGCGACCGATGTGGACGCGGGCTATTGGGGAGTGATCGTCGCCACCAAACCGACGTCGGTGGGGGCCGTCGTCCCCTGGGCGGAATGGAGGGTCGGCGCGGTGGCGACCCAGGCGAGCACGAACTACTACTTCGGCCCCCGCGGGCTCGCGCATCTCCGTGCCGGGCTCGACGCCGAGACGGTCGTTCGACGCCTGGTCCGGTCGGACGGCCGTCGCGAGCACCGTCAGCTGGGGGTGGTCGACCGTCGAGGTCGCTCGGCCGCCTGGACCGGGAAGAAGTGCCTCGATTGGGCCGGCCACGTCACGGGAGACGGGTACTCCTGCCAGGGGAACATCCTCGCGGGCGACGAGGTCGTGCCGTCGATGGTGCGGGCCTTCGAGGGCACTCGAGGTTCGCTCACCCACCGCCTGTACACCGCCCTCGTGGCGGGAGAGAAGGCCGGCGGGGACCGTCGAGGCATGGAGTCCGCGGCGCTCCTCGTGGTCCACCGGGAACGCTGGTTCGACCCCGCCTGGTCCGACCGATGGGTCGACTTGCGGGTCGACCAGCACGCCCGCCCCGTGGCGGAGCTCGGCCGGATCCTTCGCCGAGAGGAAGCGGCGACCCGCCGGTTCCTCGCGGCGCGGACCGCTCGGCTGGCCCGGCGCAGGAAGCGGCGAGTCCGTCGCTAGGTCGATATCGCGAGGCTCGTTCGCACGGTCCGGCCGAGCTCGCGAGCTTTGCCCATCTCGCCGGCCATCACGGGTCCGCGGGTCGCCTCCACCGTGACGGACAATCCGAGGAACGGCGGCGAGACCATCGGGTTCTGGTCGCGTAGGATCGACTCGAGCTTCGACATCGCCTTCCCCCGGTCGGAGGCAAAGCAGGTATCGAAAAAGGCGACCCGCTTTCCCCGTAGGTCGAACCGGCGGAGTTGGCGCACCAGCTCCCGGGCCCGAACCGTCGGCGCGCCGAAGTGGTTCGGCGAGCCGATGACGATCACGTCGTGGTCCCGAACGTGCTCGGGGGTCGTATCCTTGACGTTCGTCACGACCGTGGCGAGCCGACCGTCGAAAGAGAGCCCCCGCGCGATCTCCTCCGCCACCGCCTTCGTGCAACCGTACCAGGAGTCGTAGACGACGACCGCGGTGGCCATAGAACCCCGCGAGCCTTGGCCCGCGAAGGAGGACGGTCCCCCTGACTACATAGTCCGACGGTGAGAGCGACTTGACACGACCGGCGGGCGCGACCGGGCTCGGTCGCCGCCGCGAGTTCCTTAAGGCGGGACGCTATCGCCCGGCCGGGCGGTCCCCGGGACGCCGGGGCAGGGCGTCGCGCGATGACCGAGCTCGATCCGGACCGCATCGCGCTCAAGTTCGTGAACGAGATCAATCGACACGACGTTGCCGCGCTCTCCTCCATGATGGCGCCGGATTTCCGGTTCGTGGACGAGCTCGGCCACGAAGTACGCGGTCGGGAGCGGATGACCGCTACTTGGACCGCGTACTTCAGCGAGTTCCCCGACTACCACGTCGTGATCCGGGACCACCTGGCGCTCGGCGTGACGGTCGCCCTTTTCGGAACGGCGAGCGGCACCCAAACAGGTCCGACTGCGGGGGGCCGGTATTCGCTGCCGGTGGCGTGGCGGGCGGTCGTCCGTGACGGCCATGTCGTCGAGTGGCAGATGTACACCGACCCGGAACCGTTGCGAAGGCCTCGCGTGCCGGGCGAACCCTCTACCCCGCCCTCCGCACCCGACCGCGAGGG
>DAHVAA010000056.1 GCA_027314845.1 Thermoplasmata archaeon
ATCCTGATCGCCCATCTCAAGCAGTTCCTCGAGGTGATCCTGGAGAAGGACCCCGAGGCTCCGCCCGCGTAGGCCGGCGTTCGATGCGGACCCCAGGGGCCGGGACCCGTCCGAGGGTCCCTCCCGCCGAGCGCGTGCGCGGCCGGCTGGAAGGTCTCGTCGGCGGACAGCTCGCCGGGGCGATGCCTGCGGGGTACCAACGGCTCGGTCGGGTCTTGCTCCTCCGGCTGCCCGAACGACTGCGGCCCTACGGACGCGAGATCGGAGAAGCCTGGCGGGCCGAACTCGGGGTAGAGACCGTGCTCGTGGTCGCGGGGCCGATCGAGGGAGAGTTGCGCACCCCGCGCGTCGAGCGGGTCGCGGGCGGCCCGACGGAGACCGAAGTCACCGAGCACGGGGTCCGCTGGCGGTTCGATGCCGCCCGCATCATGTTCGCCGCGGGGAACCGTACCGAGCGGCTCCGGGCCGGGCGGCTCGTCCGGCCCGGGGAGACCGTGGTCGACCTCTTCGCCGGGATCGGCTACTTCACGATCCCCGCGGCGCGGGCCGGCGCCGGGCTCGTGATCGCGGTCGAGAAGAATCCGCTCGCCGCCCGGTACCTGCGCGAGAACGCGGTCGCGAACGGCGTCGACCGCCGCGTCGAGGTCCGGGAAGGCGACAATCGCAGCCTGGCGCTCCCCGCGGCCCGTGCCGACCGGGTCTTTCTCGGTTACCTCCCGAGCGCGATCCCATGGGTGCCGCGTGCCCTCGAACTCCTCCGCTCGACCGGGGGCTGGTTGCACGTCCATACGGTGGAGGATGTCCGGGACGCCCTGCCCCGAGCGATCGAATCGGTCCGTCGGGCCGTCGAAGGGTCGGGCGGGCGGCTCCTGGCCGAACCCGGGGCGCGCGAGGTCAAGCCGTACGGGCCGGGGCGGTCCCACGTGGTGGTCGATGCCTTAGCGGCCCGCGCGGCCTAGGCGACGGTCGCGCTCGCCGCCTTCGGCGGGGTCGCCCGCGCGGCGAGCTCCCGCATCGCCTCGGGGAAGCTGCGGGCGAACCGCTCGATCTCCCCGGGGGGGTTCGAGAAGGAGACCCGCACGAACCGGCTGCCGTGCCGGGGCGAGAGATAGTTCCCGGCCCGGACGAACACACCATGGCGGTAGAGGAGCTCCTCCTGCACCGCTTCGGGAGCGACCCCGGTCGCGCCGAGGTCGATCACAAGCATGTTGGCCTGCGAGGGATAGACCGGCAGCGACGTGCCGGGGACCCCCGCGACGACCTCGCGGACCCGAGCGCCGTTCGCCCGGGTCTGCCGGACCACCTCCCCGATCCACTTCGGTTTGGTGCGCAGCGCCGCTCGCGCCGCGGCCTGGGCCAGCACGTTCACCCCGAGGTCGTTCGTGTTGTACTTCGCGATCGCCGCCACGCGTTCCGGCCGTGCGGTGAACCCGCCAACTCGCATGCCTGCGAGGCCGCAGTTCTTCGAGACCGACCAGACGGTCACGGTCTCCTCGGGGGCGAACTCGGCCGCCAGAGCGTGGTGCTCGGCGAAGTCCCGGTAGGTCACATCGTTGAGGAGGTGGAGGTGGTGGTCGTGCGCGACCTCCGCGATCGCGCGAACCTCGTCGCGAGGGTACCCCGACCCGAGGGGGTTCAACGGGTCGATGAGGAGGATCATCTTCGTCCTCGGCCCGATCGCTTCCTGGATGCGCTCGGCGGTGAGGCGATACGGCGGCGCGTAGATGTCGAGGTTGACGGTCCGCGCCCCCGCGAGCTCGACGAACCGATGGATGATCAGGTAGCTCGGGTCGGAGGCGATCACTTCGTCGCCCGCGCCGAGGAGGGCGCGCGTGACCATGTAGAGGGATTCGGTCCCCCCGCCCGTCAGGAACGGCCGGGTGCCGGCGAGCCCCAGGTCGGCCGTCACCAGGTCGAGGAGCTCGGGGTCGCCCGAGGCGAGGGGGTAGCCCTCGTAGCGTCGCTCGCGGATCGCCTCGTCCAGCGCCCCGCGGACGACCTCGGGCGGAACGAGGTGGTTCGTGTTCTGGCTCAGCCAAGCGATCTCGGCGTGGTGGGCGTGCGCGTAGCGGAACGCGTCGGCGGAGGGGCTCGACACGTCCGCGAACGGTTTCGCGACGGCTTAACGGCTTTGGGTCGGAGCCGGGGTGCCCGCCTCCCCGAGGAACGTCGTCACGATGCCGAACGACTGGGGTCGGCATTCCGTCCGCGTGAAGCCGGCGGTCGAGAGCGCCGCCCGGAACGCCTCCCGTGGGGGGAGGCTTCGCAGCGACTCCGGTAGGTAGCGGTACGGTCCGGCGCTCCGCACCGCCGCCCCCAGCCATGGGACGACGCGGTCGAAGTAGGCGTGGAAGATCCGGCCGAACGTCGGGGAGACCGGCTCGGTGATCTCGAGCGTCAGCAGCACCCCCTGGGGACGCAGGACCCGATGCATCTCCGCGAGCGCGGTCGGCAGGCTCGAGAGGTTCCGAGCGACGAACGCGTTGGTGACGAGGTCGAAGCTCCCGTCGGCGAACGGAAGCCGGAGCGCCGTCGCCCGGGCAAAATCCACCCGGGGTCCCTCCCGCCGCGGACGGGTCGCCGCGTCGGCGCGCTCGAGCATCGCGTCGGTGAAGTCGGCCGCGAGCACCCGGGCCGTCGGGTAGTGCCGCGCGACCAGCCGGGCGAGCTCGCCGGTGCCGCACCCGAGGTCGAGGGCTCGCCGGATCGGGCCGGGAGCGCGGAACCGGTCAAGGTCCCAGAGCGCCCGAGGCCGCCACAGGTAGTCGTTCCCGAGCGAGGCGACGTGGTCGAACCACTCGTAGCGTTGGGCGATATGGGTGAACATCCGCCGGACGTCTCGCTCGAAGGTCGGGAGCGAACGGTCCGGATGGGGCGAACCGTCGGGCGCGGTGGGCCCGGGAGCGGCGACGGCCGACATCGTCGGCCCAGCACGCCGCGCCGCCATAACGGTGCGGCTCAGCCGGCCCGGCCGAGCGCGGTCGCGAGCGCGGCGTGCCGGGGCCTAAAGTCGGGGCGGTGCTCGAGGAGCCCGCTCGCCTCCGCGTCCTTGAGGCGGTCCCGGGCCTCGCGGAGGTCTCCGCTCTGGTACGAGAGCTGAGCGAGCCGCAGCAGCATTTCGGAGACCTCCGGCCCGAGCCGCATCTCCCGGGCCCGGGCGAGCGCGTCCTGGAAGTGGGTCTCCGCCTCGTCCAGATCCCCTTTCGCCTCGGCGATCATCCCGCGGGACATCGCGATCTGCTGCTCGCCGAGCCGGTCGCCGATCGGCTCGAGCACCTTCACCGCCCGGGCGAGCGCGGTCCGGGCGGGGTCCGGACGGCCGAGTTCCGCGTGCCACTGGGCGAGGTTGAGGTGGCAGTAACCGATCCAGATCGGTGAGCGGGAGCGCTCGGCCGCGGCGATCGCGATGCCGATATCGCGGAGCGCCGCCTCCACCCGACCGGAGCCGTACTCGAGGACCGCCCGGTTCATCAGCACCCGCGCCCGGGCGCCGTGATCCGCGACCGTCCCGAAGAGGTCGGCCGCCCGCGCGTACATCTCGAGGGCCGGTTCGAACCGCACCTCCCCGAGCGGCACCATCGTGTTCGCCACATCGACGAGCGCGTGCCCCTGCTCGAGCGGGGTCCCCTCCTTCTCGGCGATCTCGAGCGCCGCCCGCTGGTGCGTCTCTGCTTGCGGGAGGTCGCCTCGCCGCCAGAAGACGACGCCGAGGACACGGTGGGCGGCCATGAGGTCGCGCGCGCTGGCGACCTTCTCGACCAAGGCCATCGCCTCGTTGGCGAGCGCTTCGGCGGAGCCGTATTCGCTGCGGTCGCAGCGGGTCTGGGCCAGTCCGAGGAGCGCCCGGCCGAGCTCGAGGTCGAGGCCGGAGCGCTCCCGCGCCCGGTCGACCGCCTCGACCAGGACCTCCTCCGACCGATGGAGGGTGCCGAGTTCGTCCAGAAGCCTCCCCTCCTCCGTCAGAAGCCGGATCTCGACCCGCGGGTCGCGCGACGGCCGCCGTCGCTCCGCCTCGAGCGCGCGAGCAAGGTGCGCGACGGCCGTTTCGAACGCGAAGGCACGGGTCGCGAGCTGCGCCGCCCGAAGATTGTACTCGACCGCGCGGGCGTCCTCCCGGCCCAGGTAGAACTGCCGTGCGAGCTCGGCATCGCTCGAGCCCCCGCGCGCCGCGAACGCGCACCCGATCTTGCGATGCAGGATCCGCCGTCGGGTCTCCGTGAGCGCGGAGTAGACGCGCGCGCGCACCGCCTCGACGACGAATTCGTAGACCTCGTTTCCCTTCTCCCGAAGGAGGCCGGCCTGGACCAGGTGGTCGAGGCTCTCCGAGACGCGCTCCTCCTCCATTCCGGCCACCGCGGACAGGTCGCGGAACTCGAACTCCTTGCCGAGCGCGGTCGCGTACGTGAGGAGGCGTCGGTCGGCTTCGGCGAGGAGCCGGACGCGACCGAGGAGGATTTCGACGATGTCCTTGCCTTCGGGGGTTCCGCTCGGTGGACGGGACCCTGAGCCCGTGACCGTTCGCACGAGCTGTTCGATGAAGAGGGGGTTGCCTTCGGTCTGGGCATGCCAGCGCAGGACACTGGTCGGGTCGGGGTCGCGCCCCCCCAGGATCCAACGGACGTAGCCGGTGACCTCCTCGACGTTGAGCGGAGGGACGGTGCGGACGCGCACGGTGCCGAGCCGTTCGATGTCGGCGATCGCCGCGCGCGAGCCCTCGGTCGCGGGCGTGTCCTCCCCGACCGTCGCGACGACGAGGATGGGGCTTGACCCGAGCTCGTGGGCGAGGCGGCGCAGGAACTCCATCGACGACGGGTCGGCAAACTGCAGGTCGTCGATGGCGAGGAGGACCGGCCCATCGCGGCTCAACGTCCGGAAGCGCTCGCCCAGTTGGCCGAGCATCTCCTCGCGTCCAGCTCCAAGCCCTTCGATCGCGGTCGCGCCGAGCGGGGCGAGGATCCTCTCGAGTTCCTCCCCATCGACCTCGGCGGTCGTCGCCGCGGAAGGGGAAAGCAAGGGGTCCGGCTCCGGATACGGCGCGAGGAACATGGCGAGCGTCGGATCGGGGGCCGGCGCCGGGGATCGACTCGGTCGGCTCGACCGAAGCAGTCCGCCGACCAGCGCGAACGGGGCGGGCAGCTCCTCCGGGAGCGCTCGCCCGGTGAGGACGCGAAACCCCTCCTCGAGCGCGAGGTCGGTCACGGCGGCGAGGGTGCGGCTCTTCCCGACCCCGGCCGGGCCCGTGAGCAGGAGCGCCCCGCCCTCCCCTGCCCGAGCGCGCTCGAGGAGCTCTCGTGCCTCCCCCAGCAGCTCCTCCCGACCGAACAGGGGCCGGCCGCTCCCTCCGCGGTCGTTCCCGCTCGCGGCCATGGCTGCCCGTCCGTTCAGCCGGGCCCGGCCTTATAATCCTCGTCCGGCGACCGGTCCCGGTTCGGAGCCGGTCCCTTCGGAGGAGCACCGGGCGCGGTCGGGTCTTCCGGGCCGATCTGTCGGCCGAGCTCCTCGAAGCTGGCGGCGAGGTTCGGTCGGACGTCGGCGAGCCCCAGCTCGGCCGCGGTGCGGTACGCGGCGCGCGCTCCGTCGAGGTCGCGCGTCTTGAAACGCAAGCGGGCGAGATGGTACTCGACCTCGGCCCGGTCGGCCGGGAGCCGCAGCCGCTCGCACATCTCGGCGGCCCGAACGAAGGCGCGTTCGGCATCTTCCCACTGCCCTCGCTTCTCGGCGATGAGACCCCGGTTCTGCGCGGTCTGTTCGAGGCCGAGGTCGTCGGCCATCCGCGAGAGGAGGCGGTCGGCCTGCTCGTTGTCGCGTTCGGCCTCCTCGAGCTGACCGAGCGCGAGTCGCATCTCCACGCCCGAGAGCAGCGCCCGGCCCGTCGACCGCGCGTCGTGCGCCCGCTCCCCGGCATCCCGGGCCTTCTCGAGGTACTCGAGCCCGTCCTGAGGTCGGGTCTCCCCGACCGTGACGCCGAGGTTGTGGTAGGCCCGAGCCAGCTCGACCCAGTCGCTCGCCTCTCGGAGCCGGTCGACCGCGCGTTCGTACCACTCGATCGCAATGGAGCGGACTTCCGGGCCCAGCAACGCGAACGAATTCCCGATATCGATGGAGAGTCGGCCCAAGAAGCGCAGGTCCCGGGCGCCCCCGAGCTCGTCCAGTGCCCGCATGCTCTCGTCCAGCGCCTCGCGATAGGCGCCCCGCTGGAACTCGAGCCGTCCGAGGAGCCGGTAGGTCTGCGCCATCCCGAGGTGGTCCCCCACCTCGCCGAACAGCTTCTGGGCCGCCAGCGAACCGCGGACCGCGGCCTCGACGTCGAGGTTCTCCCGGGCGACCTCGGCGCGGGCGAGGAGCAGCCGGCCGCGGATGCGGGGTTCTTCCGTACCCAGGCGGTCGAGGGCCTCCCCGAACGATCGGTCGGCCGCCGCGAAGCTCCCCATCGAGTAGTAGAGGTCTCCGAGCGCCTCGGCGACCTCCGCCTGTTCGCGCCGTCGGTCCCCCTCGAGCGCGGCGAGGTCGAGGAGCACCCGCTGGAGATGGTTCGCGGCCAGCTCGGGCTCTCCGGCCGCGCGCGCCGCCTCGGCGGCCGAGCGGTTGTAGGTGTACGACTTCGCCGGGACCTTGCCGAGGAAGTAGTGGCGCCCGAGCTCGGCCAGGACCACGGGCGACGGGTCGGGGTACATCTTCTCGAGGACGGTCCCGATCTTCCGGTGCAGCACGCGGAGCCGGCTCTCCGTGAGCGACCGATAGACCCGGCCCCGGAACTCCTCCTCGGTGAACGCGAAGCGCTCGCCGCCCGGCCGTTCCACCAGGACTCCGGCGTGCACGAGCTGCTCGAGCTGCTCGGCGAGCAGCTCCTCGTCCATCCCCATCGCCGCGACGATCAGCCCGAAGTCGAACTCCGGCCCGATCGCGCTCGCGTAAGCGAGGATCCGATGCTGCTCGGCCGTGAGCTCCTCGAGCCGGGGCGGGCCGCTCCGGCCGTCGGACCCGGCCCGCGCCGCATCGCCCGGCATCGGCTCGATGTTACCCCGGCCGAAGGGTTAAATCCCTCTCTCGACGCGACCACGGTGGGGCCGCCGACCGGAGCGGGCCCCTCTCCGCAAGGGTTATCTAACGAGGCCCGGCTCGCCGGCCGATGGTGGAAGAGACCCGCCGGGTCCCGGCCGCGGTTCCGGGGATGTCGACCGCTCGCAAGGCGACGGTTTGGGGGTTCGCTCTCCTCGTGGTCCTCGCGGTCGCCTTCTACGTCTGGTGGGGGGTCGCGTATTCGGCCTGGCTCGACAACGGCGTGTACGCCTTCGTGATCACGTTGCTCCTCTTCGGCCTGGCCGGCATGTGGCTCGTGCTGCCGAACCCTCCGTCGCCGGCCCCGCCGACTCCCTGAGAGCTTAGAGCGGTCGTCCCGCCAGCGCCCAGCGGACCCCGTCCGTCGCTCCGCAGCCAATGCACGGACCGAGCGGTCCGGTCTCGAACGGGAGCTCCTCTTCGGGGGTCCCGAGCAGGGCGCCCCCGATCGCGTTCTCGACTCGGTGACCACATTCTTCCCGACCGCACCAGGAGAGGTAACGGACCCGTTCGGAACCCTCGAGCTCGCCGAGCGAGCCGGCCCGGGCGAACGACTCGCGGAACGTGGCCTGCGCGTGCTCGGAGAGCGCCCGGTCGAAGGCGGCCAGGCGGTCGCCGACATCCCGCTCGATCGCGTCGAAGCTCACGGGTCCCTTATGCCCGGTCCGGTCGACGGCGGTCGCCGAACGGCTCTCGGCCTCCCGGCGCCCGACCTCGAGCCGCAGCGGCACCCCTCGCAACTCCCAGCGATAGTACTTGGCGCCCGGCCGCTCCTCGCTGTCGTCGAGGTGCACGCGGCGGCCCGCGCGGACGAGTCGGTCCCGGAGCTCCGCGGCGGCGGCCCGAGGGCCCTCGCCCCCACCGGCACTGACGATCGGAACGATCACGACCTCGTACGGGGCGACCGAGGTCGGGAAGACGACCCCCTTCGTGTCGCCGTGGACCGAGACGATCGCTCCCAGCAGCCGCTCCGAGAGCCCGAAGGTCGTCTGGTGGACGAGTCGCTGGCTCCCGTCCGCGGCCTCGTAGCGGATCGCGTACGGTCCGGAGAAGTTCTCTCGGTAATGGTGCACGCTCCCGAGCTGGAGGGTCCGGGCCCCCCCGACCGGGGCGTCGAACGCCACCGAGTAGAACGCGCCGGGGAACTTGTCCCAATCCGGTCGCCGGATTGCGAGGTACGGGAGCGCGTACGCCTCGCTCATCCGGCGGAACGCCGCGAGGTTCGAACCGACGCGCCCGGTGGCGGCCGCTTCGTCGACCTGGCAGGTGTGCTCCTCGAAGAAGTGGATCTCGCGGACCCGGAAGAACGGCCGCGTGGTCTTCGTTTCGTAGCGGAAGACGTTCACGATCTGGTAGACGTTGAGCGGCAGGTCGCGGTGGGACCGGACCCATAGCGCAAAGACGGGGTACATCGCGGTCTCGCTCGTGGGGCGCAGGACGAGGGGGATGTCGAGGTCCGAGGCGCCTCCCTTCGTCACCCAGAACACCTCGGCGTCGAACCCTTTGATGTGCTCCTTCTCTTTCGCGAACTCGTTCGCGGGGATCAGCGTGGGGAACTCGACCGGCGTCGACCCGGTGGCCTCGATCTCCCGGACGATCACCCGGTCGAGGTTCCGTCGCGCGGCGAAACCGTAGGGGGTCCAGATGTTCATCCCCTTCACGCCGTAGCGCTTGTCCGAGAGGCCCGCCTCCTCGACCACCGCGAGGTACCAGTCGATGAACGCGGAGGCCTTGTCGGGCAGCTCGACCATGGGGGCCTCGGAAGGGACCGGTCTACGGTATAAGGGTATAGGGGCGAGCGACCCGTCCTTCTCGGACGACCGGCCGGTGTCGAACCCGTCGACCTCGAGCGGTTCGTT
>DAHVAA010000057.1 GCA_027314845.1 Thermoplasmata archaeon
GAGCACACGAAAGGCCCGGGAGCTCTACATCGAGCCGAACATGATCCCCTTCGCCGAAGGGGTCATTACCGGCATCGCGGGCGTCCTGCTCAACGAGGGGCGGCGCCGGGGCTTTGACGTGCTCACCTTCCTGGCGGAGGCGCAGTCGGACTACCCGGACGCGCGCGCCGCGGCGAAGGTGATCGAGACGATCAACCGGATCCTCCTGCGGACCCCGCTCGACCCGGTCCCGCTCTACGCAGAGGCCGAGCGGATCGAGCAGCAGCTGCTGTCGATCCAACGCCACGCCGCCGACCGGTCGAAAGGCGAGTCGACGGCTTCGCCGTCCCAACCGATGTACCGCTGAGCGGGCCCGGTGGGACCCGGGCGAGGAGCTCCCGGATCCCGTCCACGAGTGCCTCCGCGTCCCGACGGTCGTTGTAGAGGTAGAACGACGCCCGAACGTTTCCCGGGAGCCCCCGCCTTTCGTAGAAGGAGTGGACGCAGTGCATCCCCGACCGGACCATCACGTGGTGCCCCTCGTCCAGGAAGAGCGCGACGTCGTGCGGGTCGATCCCGTCGAGCGAGAAGGCGAAGATGCTCGGTCGGTCCTCCGGGTCCTGCGGTCCGAGGAGAGTGACCCGGTCCTCGGCGTCGAGCGCCTTCGTGACGTACCGGTTCAGGTCGAGCTCGCGACGGCGGACCGCATCGAATCCCACCCGGTCGAGCTAGTCGAGCGCGGCGTGCGCGCCGATCACTCCCGCGTAGTTCTGCAGCCCGGCCTCGAACCGGTGCGGAGGCGGTCGGAGCTCGTGGTCGGTCAGCGTGGACCAGGCCACGGTCTCTCCCCCGACCAGGAGCGGTCGCAGCCGCTCGAGCGCCCCCGACCGGGAGAGCAGGACGCCCGTACCGGTCGGGCCGAGCATCTTGTGCCCCGAGACCGCGTAGAAGTCGGCCCCGAGACGCTCGAGGTCGACCCGCTCGTGGGGAGCGGCCTGGCAACCGTCCAGGAGCACGAGCGCCCCGGCGGCATGGGCCCGCTCGACGACCTCCCGGACCGGCAGCGATCTCCCGTCGAGATTGGAGGTGTGGAAGAGGCTCACCAAGCGCACGCCTCGAGCCAGCGAACGCTCGAGCTCCTCGACCTCGAACCGACCGTCGTCCGGCAGCGCGAGGACCTCGATCCGGATCCCTCGCTCCCGAGCGAGCCGCTGCCACACGACAAGGTTGGAGTTGTGCTCCTGGTCGGAGATCAGCACGCGGTCCCCACGTCGCCAGGGGAATCCCTGCCCGACCAGGTTGATCGCCTCGGTCGCGTTCCGGAGGAAGACGACGCCGCTCGGGTCGATCCCACCGAAGAATCGAGCGAAGGCCGCCCGAGCGCCCTCGTACCTTCGACCGACCTCCTCGGCGAACCGATGGAGGCTGCGGCCGGCGCAACCCGGATAGTCGCGGTAGTAGCCCTCCATCGCGGCCAGGACGGGACGCGGGACGTGAGTCATGCACGCCGAGTCAAGGTTGACCGGGGGTTCCGGCCGGGCGAGCGCCGGGAAGTCCAAACGGAGCCGGCCGAGGCTCACGGAGGGCTCCGCTGGAGGCCCTCGGCGGCCGCGGCGAGCGTGGCCGCACCGATGACGAGCGCCCGCTCATCCGGAGCGAAGGTCGCGCTGTGCAGGCTGGCCGGGCGACCCGGAACGGCGACGCCCAGTCGCAGGAACGTGCCCGGCACGCGCTCCAGGTAGCGCGAAAAATCCTCGGCGCCCATCAGCGGATGGTCGACCTCGACCACGTTCTTCCGGCCAAGCTCGACTCCGAGCGCCTCAGCGACGACCCGGGTCGCGGCCGGGTGGTTGTGCAGCGCGGGGTACCCGTGTTGGTACTCGATGCGCACTCGCGCGCCGAGGCTCGCCGCGATCGCCCGGGTCCGTCGGCGGAGCGTCCGTTCCATCAGCTCCCGGGTCGAGGGGCGGAGCGTGCGAACGGTGCCTTCGAGCACGACCTCGTCCGGAAGGATATTGTGCCGCGTCCCGCCATGGAACGAACCGACGCTCACGACCACGGGGTCGACCGGGTCGCGGACGCGGCTCACCAGCGCCTGCAGGCCCAGCACGACCTCGCTCGCGACCACGATCGCGTCCGGACCCTGGTGGGGCGTCGCCGCATGGCCGCCGCGGCCGCGGACGGTGATGCGGAAGAAGTCGGCGGCCGCCATGAACGGTCCGACCCGCCAGCCGACCTCTCCGAGGGGAAGGCTCGGGTCGACGTGCTGGCCGACCACATAGTCGACGTGGGGCTTCTCCAGCCCGCCGCGTTCGATCAACGGTAGCGCGCCGCCGACGTTCCCTTCTTCCTCGGCCGGTTGGAACAACAGGCGGATCGGCCCTGCGGCCCCGGCGGGCGACTTCGAAAGGATCGCCGCCGCGCCGAGCAGGCATGCCATATGGACATCATGTCCGCACGCGTGCATCCGGCCCGGGAATCGGGACGCGAAGGGAAGGCCGGTCGCTTCGGTCACGGGGAGGGCGTCCATGTCGGCGCGCAGCGCGACGACCGGCCCGGTCCGGTCGGCCCCGATGGTTCCGACGATCCCGGGAAAGTCGTCGAAGGTGCGACAGGGGATCCCGAGCTCCCCGAGCGCGCCGAGGAGCCGCTCGCGGGTCTTCTCCTCCTTGAGCGAGAGCTCGGGCTCCTGATGGAGCTGGGAGCGCCACGTCCTCATCGCCGGAAGGACCCGACGAGCGAGGGTCGTCCAAGACTCTCGGGCGCGTGTCATCGAGCGAGCAATCGGCCGACCGATATAACCGTTGGAACCGGGGTACGGTTAGCGAGGAGGGGGACGGGGTCGTCGGGCCTCTTGGAAGAGGACCTCCTCCGTTTGCCGGGGAGCCCGGAACGAGCGGACCTCGGGCACTTCGATCGCAGAGGGGGGTTCGGCCCCGAAGCGGTTGAACCAGACCGCGCCGATACCGACGTTGCGCGCTCCGAGCACGTCGTTCTGCCAAGAGTCCCCGATCATGACGGTCTCCTCCGCCGAGGCCCCGGCGCGCGCGAGCGCGGTCGCGAAGATCTGCGGGTCGGGCTTGCTCGCACCGACCTCCTCCGATACGACCAGTAGGTCGACCCAGCGCTCCGCGCCGAGGTAGGCGAGCTTCTCTCGCTGCTCCCGGACCTCGTTGTTCGTCACGATGCCCACGACGGTCCGGCCGTGGAGACGCCGGAGCATCTCCCGGGCCCCGGGCACGGCGCGGCGGAGCGACTGGTAGAGCTCTCGGTAGCGCGTCGACAACCGGGCCGCCTCTTCCTGGGAAATATCTCGGCCGCAGAACCGGGCCAGTTCGACGAAGCGGTCTCGGCGGGCTTCCTTCGCGTCCCGGCGACCGGCCAGGACGTCCGGGTGCACCGCTTCGAGCAGCCGCGAGTACTCCCGAACGAGCTCCGCGCGTCGACGTTGCCGGAAGAGCGGGTGCTCTTGGGCGAGACGACCGAGCGCATCGCGACAGGTCAAGGCGTGGTCGAAGACCGTGTCGTCCATGTCGAAGAAGACCGCGGCCGGTACCTCGCCCGCTCGAGCCATTCGCCCCTCCTCAAAGTTCGTCCTCTATCTCGTTGACGGGGAAGGCAAATATGATATCTTTTTATATGAGTGCTTTCATACTATTGTGGAAAGTGTCCGCGGGTCCCTCTCGAGGGAGCCCTCGGCGGGAACTCCATCATGACGAAGATCATCGGGATCGACCTGGGAACGAGCAATTCGGCGGCGTCTTTCCTGGAGGGGGGGCGCCCCGTGATCATTCCGAGCGCGGAAGGGACGACCGTCGGCGGGGGGAAAGCGTTCCCGTCCTACGTGGCGTTCACGAAAGACGGGCAACTGATCGTCGGAGAACCGGCCCGACGCCAGGCGATCTCGAACCCCGAGGGCACGATCACCGCCTTCAAGCGGAAGATGGGCACCGACGACCAGTACTCGATCCACGGCAAGAAGTACACGCCCCAGCAGCTCAGCGCCTACCTCCTTCAGAAGATCAAGCGGGATGCCGAAGCGTTCCTGGGGGACAAGGTCGAGAAGGCCGTCATCACGGTCCCGGCGTACTTCAACGACAACCAGCGCCAGGCGACGAAGGACGCGGGGGCGATCGCGGGGCTCGAGGTCGTCCGCATCATCAACGAGCCGACGGCCGCCTCGCTCGCCTACGGGCTCGACAAGGCGGGGAAGAACCAGAAGATCCTCGTCTTCGACCTGGGCGGAGGCACGCTTGACGTCACCGTGATGGAGTTCGGCGAGGGCGTCTTCGAGGTCTTGTCGACGAGCGGGGACACCCAGCTCGGCGGGACCGACATGGACAATGCCATCACCGAGTGGATCGCAGGCGAGTTCCAGAAGGAGTCCGGCGTGAACGTCCGCGGCGACAAGATGGCGAT
Source organism: Thermoplasmata archaeon (assembly GCA_027314845.1). The sequence goes on from DAHVAA010000057.1 coordinate 4,399, forward strand.
GCAGCGCGTCCGCGACGCGGCCGAGAAGGCCAAGATCGAGCTGTCCTCGACGCAGCAGAGCGACATCAACCTGCCGTACATCACGGCGGATGCCTCGGGACCGAAGCACCTGGCGATCAAGCTCACGCGCGCGAAGCTCGAGGAGATGGTCCGCCCGATCATCGAGCGGTGCCGCCACCCGGTGGAGCAGGCGATCCAGTATGCGAAGCTCGCGAAGGATCAGATCCACCGGGTCGTGCTTGTCGGCGGTCCGACCCGCATGCCGGTGGTCCAAAAGTTCCTCGAGCAGTCGATCGGCCGCCCGATCGAGCACGGGGTCGACCCGATGGAGTGCGTCGCGATGGGCGCGGCGATCCAGGGGGGCGTGCTGGCCGGCGAGGTCAAGGACGTCGTCCTGCTCGACGTGACGCCGCTCTCGCTCGGGGTCGAGACCCTCGGCGGGGTCTTCACCCGGCTCATCGAGCGGAACACGACCATCCCGACCCGGAAGAGCCAGATCTTCACGACGGCGGCCGACAACCAGTCGACGGTCGAGATCCAGATCTCCCAGGGAGAGCGGCCGATGGCCGCGGACAACGTCGCGCTGGGCAGCTTCCTGCTCACGGGGATCCCGCCCGCGCCGCGCGGCGTCCCTCAGGTCGAAGTGGCGTTCGATATCGACGCGAACGGGATCCTGAACGTTTCCGCGAAGGATCTCGCCACCGGCCGCAAGCAGGGGATCACGATCACCGCGTCCAACAAGCTCTCGAAGGACGAGGTCCAGCGGATGGTCCACCAGGCCGAGGAGTTCGCCGATAAGGACAAGGCGCGGGCGGAGCTCGTCACGGCCCGCAACCAGGCCGAATCGCTGGCCTACGAGGCGGAGCGGCTCCTTACGGACCAGAAGGAGAAGATCGAGAGCGCCGAGGCCGAGAAGGTCCGTGAGAAGATCCAGGCGGTCCGTGACGTCGTCCAGAAGAAGGACGCGACCCCGTCCGAGATCCAGTCCGCGGCGGACGAGCTCACCCGCGCGCTGCACGCCGTGTCGCAGAAGCTCTACCAGTCCGGTGCGGCGCCGCCTCCCGGCGCCGGCGAACCGCCCCCCACCGAGAGCTCGGAGTCGCCCGGATCGGGCAGCGTGCCCGGCACGGTCGACGCCGACTTCAAGGTCGTCGACAAGGAGAGCGGCAAGGAACCCGGCTCCTCGTGAGCCTGGACCTCCGGGGCCCCGACCCGTCTCACGGCCCGTCGGGCGGCCGCGGCCGGGGCCACGTGCGGCCGGACGCCGGACCGACGTACTCCACGTCCGGGCGGATGAGCCGGTTGTCCCCCGCCTGCTCGAGCGCATGGGCGGCCCAGCCGGCCGTCCGCGCGAGGGCGAAGGTCGGGGTGAAGAGCTCGGGCGGGAGCCCGATTCCCTCGAGCACGACCGCGCTGTAGTACTCGACGTTCGTATAGAGCCGAGCTCCGGGACGGGCTTCGCGCAACGCCCGGAGCGCGATCCGCTCGACCCCCTCCGCGAGCGCCAGGCGCTCGGGGCGCGCGACCGTGTGGGCGAGCTCATGCAGGATCAGTCCCCGAGGGTCGTCGGTCTTGTACGCCCGATGGCCGAAGCCGAAGAGCACCTGCCGCCGGGCGAGCCGCTCCCGGATCCACGCCTCCGCGAGCTCCTCCCGTCCGATCGCATCCAGCATCTCGATGACGCGGGCGGGCGCCCCGCCGTGGACCGGTCCCTTGAGCGTCCCGAAGGCGGCCGTCGCCGCGCTCACGAAGTCGGACTGGGTTGAGATCGCGACGCAGAGCGCGAACGTCGAGGCGTTCATCCCGTGGTCGGCCAAGAGGTCGAAGTACCCTTCGAGAGCCCGTACGCAGGCCGGCGTGGGTTCCGTCCCCGAGAGCATCCAGAGGTAGTTCGCGACGTGGGCGAGCTCGGGCCGCGGGGGGACGGGGTCCCGCCCCTGGCTCCGCCGCACGTGACGCGCCAGGAGCACGGGAGCCTGGGCGATGAGCCGGAACCCCTGCTCGAGGGTCGGCGGAAAATCGTAGCTCCCGTCCCCGAGGCTCGAGAGGATCGTCCGCAGCGCTTCGAGCGGAGGAAGGCCCGGCGGCAGCGCGTCGACCACCCGTTCGAGGGAGGCCGGGACGGTCCGGGCCGCGCCGAGCGCCCGGAGGACCTCGGGGGAAGGATCGGAGTCGGGAGGGTCCCCGTACAGGAGAAGGTGGACCACGGACTCGTAGGGGACCCCCGGCACGAGGTCGCGCACGTGGAACCCCCGGAGGACCAGCTCCCCGGTCTCGCCGCCGACGTACGAGATCCGGGACTTGCCGAAGATCACATCGTCGAGACCTTTCGAGACGTGGGGGCTGGGGGTCACGGCGCCGGCACGCCGGTGGGGGGGTTTAGGTTCGCGGGTGGCCCGACGGGCAAACGCTAAAGGTCGGGCGAGGGTCGAGCGGGGGATGACGGACGCGCCGACCCACCTGCTCGAGCGCGTGATCTCCCAGCGGGTCACGCTCGTCCTCAAAGACGCGCGTCGGCTCTCGGGTCGGCTCCTCGGCGTGGACGAGCACATGAACGTCGTCCTGGACGAGGCGGAGGAGTCGACCGCGGAAGTGACGCGCCATCTCGGCCGGGTGGTGTTGCGCGGCTCGAACGTGGTCATCCTGAACGCCCCCCTGGGAGCGACGGGGAAGTCCGCCTGACCGTGCCGCGCGCGGGGAGCCCGGAACCGAGCCGGCCCCGGGCCCGTGGCGACACGCTGGCGGTGCTGAAGCTCCTCGCCCTCCAGGGGGCGGACCATGCGGCGGTCGTCCTCACCTCCCGCGAGCTCGGGGAGAAGATCGGCGTGAGCCAGCAGGCCGCCGATCGGTACCTTCTTGCCTTGGAGAAGCGCGGCCTGCTGACCCGCTCGCTCGCGCAGCGGCGGCAGCGCCTCCTCCTGACCACGGCGGGGATGGACCTCCTGCGGGCCGAGCACCATGCCTACCGACGGATCTTCGAGGGGCCGGCCAAGCTCTCCTTCTCCGGCACGGTCGCCTCCGGCTTGGGCGAGGGTCGCTACTACCTGAGCCAACCGGGGTATGTGCTCCAGTTCTCCGAGCGGCTCGGCTATTCTCCGTTTCCGGGGACCCTCAACATTCGCGTCCAATCCGAGGCGCTGCGCAAGGTCGCGCTCCTCACCGGCTGGAACGGGATCCGGATCGACGGATTCCAGGCGAGCGGTCGGACGTTCGGCGGGGCCACCTGCTTCCCGGCCCGGATGAACGGGCAGCCGTGCCACCTGATCCATCCGGATCGGACGCATTACAAGGATGTGGTCGAGTTCGTCGCGGCTGTCTGCCTTCGCGAGGCGCTCCCCGTGAAGGATGGGGATTCGGTCGCGATCGATATCGAGGAGTCCTGATGCGGGAGTCGCTCGCCCGGGCGGTCGCTCGCGACCGTCGCCCGGCGCCGGCACCCGAAGCGGTGGCCCGGCGCTACGTCAACCAATGGGTGGAGCCGGAAGCGCTCGGCTCGGAGCGGGTGGCGGCGTTCGTCCTGATCCTCAAGACGCGCGGCTGCTACTGGGCCGACCTCAAGGGCTGCTCGATGTGCGGGTACGCGAAGGACACGCTCGGTCGGTCCGCGACCCCCGCGGAGCTCTCCGAGCAGCTTTCCCGGGCGCTCGAACGGTACCACGACGAGCCGTACGTCAAGGTCTACCCGTCGGGGAGCTTCCTCGACGACCGCGAGGTCGACCCCGCCCTCGTCCGGCGCCGGATCGGGATGGTCTTCCAGCGCCCGACGGTCTTCCCTCAGTCGATCTTCGAGAATGCGGCCTTCGGGCTCCGCCTCGTCCACGCGGACGAGGACGAAGTGGATCGCACCGTGACGGACGCCCTGAAACGCGCCGGTCTCTGGGACGAGGTCCACGACGACCTCGACCGCTCGGCGCTCGCCCTGTCGGGGGGCCAGCAGCAGCGTCTGTGCATCGCCCGCGCGCTCGCGGTGAAGCCGCGCGTGCTCCTGCTCGACGAGCCGACCTCGAGCCTCGACCCGCTCGGCACCCAGCGGATCGAGGCGACGGTTCGCCGCCTCAAGGAGGAGATCGCGATCGTGATCGTTACCCACAATGTGGGTCAGGCGGCCCGGATCTCGGACCGGGTCGCCTTTTTCCACGCCGGTCGCGTGGTCGAGGTCGGCACCACGCCCGACATTCTCGAGCGCCCCCGCGAGGCGCTCACCGAGCAGTTCATCACCGGACGGGCCACATGACGGAGCAACCCCCATGAGCGACTCCCCGAAGGACGAGAGCCCCCCCGCGGCGATCGCGCGCCTCAAGGAACATGTGGCCCAGATGGCCGACCTGTCGATCACCATGGTCGCGGACGGCACCCGGGCCCTGCTCACCTCCGACACGGCACTCGCGGAG
>DAHVAA010000058.1:0-8436 GCA_027314845.1 Thermoplasmata archaeon
ACGACCAGCCAGGCGATCCGCGACGCGACCATGATCTGGCTCACTGAGGAGCACCTGACGATGCCCGCGTTCACGCCGCGGGAAGGGAAGCGGATCCACGAACTCCACCCGACCACCGCGAAGGACTGGGAGCCGTTCCCGCGGGGACCGGGCGGCACGTTCCAGTACCGGTTCGACACCACGAAGACGCTCGACCTCCGTCAGAGCCCGAAGGAGGTTCGCGAGCAGCTCCGTCTCCAGGGCCTGCGGACGCCGACGGCGACCAGCTTCGGAGGGTTTTACCACGCTCTCCGCGCCCGGGCCGGTCTCGGGTCGAAGTAGTAGACCGCTCTGGCGTAGGGGGGTCTACCCTCCGCCTTGGCGCGCGCCCGTCGCCGTCCCCCCACCGGTAGCGGCTAGCTGCGCCAGATGAGGTGGCTGTCACCGAACTCGTGCCAGAGATAGCCGCTGTCGACCGCGACCCGATAGGCGCGTCGTACCGTGCCCAGGTCCGCGACCGCGGCGAGGAGGGCGAGGTGCGTCGATCCGGCTTCATGGAAACCGGTGATTAGGCCATCGACCGTCGCGACCGCGCGATCGGGGGATAGGTAGAGTGACGTGAAACCGCGCACCGCCCGGAGGCCACACGCGTCGGTCGCGGACTCGAGGGCGCGCACGACGGTGGTTCCGACGGCGACCACGCGCCCGCCCCGATCGTGGGTCCGACGTATCGCCGCGACCGTTCCCGAAGGGACCTCGAACGGCTCGGGGAACACCGGGGCCCCCGAAGGAAGGAAGTCGTCCGGCTCGAGGCTCGATACCCCCGTGTGGAGCAGGATGGAAGCAGTCTCCACGCCGCACTCCTTCAGCTTCTGGAGGATCGCGCTCGAGAACGGCCGACCCGCGCTGGGCATCTCCGCGCTTCCGGGCACTCGGGCGAACACCGTCTGGTAATCGGAGAGCGGGTACTCCCGCGCAAGGTATCCGTAGCGGATCGGTCGGCCCCGTTCCCGCATCGCCGACCGGAGGTCCCCCTCGGCGTGGAAGAACCCCAATCGGCGGATCCCCGGGTAGGGCGCGATGTACCGGCCCGGGACCCCTCCCACTTCGACCGGGTCCCCGGGCTCCAACGGGACCGGTCCCGGGGCGGCGAAGCTCCGGCGGGGCTCGATCAGCCAGAGGTCGGGACCGTATTCCGTGGAGAGGCTCGCGCGGAACGACCCGAACTCGGCGCGGGCATCGAGGCTGGCCGGTTCGGTCGCGCTCTCGTTGACGACCAGGAGATCTCCGGGCCGCAGGAGCTCGGGAAGCTCCGAGAAGAGGTGATGGGTCTCGCCCTGCGGCCGGCTGACCAGGAGGCGCACTCCGTCGCGGGGACAGCCCCGATCTTCCGGAGTCCGATCGGCGCCCAGAGCCCCGGGGATGGCGAGGCCCAAGGACACCGCGGTCACGTCGGGACCTCCCAGCGCTCCGACCGGGCCCGGAACCGGTGACCCGATACCGCCGCGCGGGGTTGATGGAGGAGCCAGGCCCAGAACGGAAGGGTTACGTCCGGAAGCGGACGGTCGGAGATGTCCTCGTTCGGAAAGGCAGCCTGGTGCATGTCGGTACGCATGTCGCCCGGGTCGACCGCGACCACGGAGACCCCACGGCCCTCGAGCTCGTGGGCCAACGTGAGGCTCGCGAGGTCGAGCGCCGCCTTGCTCGCGCCGTAGCCGCCCCACCCCGGGTAACCGGCGACCGCGGCATCGCTCGAGATGTTGATCACCTGGCCGCGGCGGGACACCAGCGCGGGGAGCAGCGCGCTCACGAGCGCGATCGGAGCCACGACGTTCGTCCGGAAGACCGACTCGAGCTCAGGGAGGGGGTGTTGGGTGAGCGATGGGAGCGGGGACGGCCCCAAGGTAGACGCGTTGTTGACCAGCAGGTCGAGCCCGGCGCCATGGTCCTCTACGCGACGGGCGAGGTCGTGCCGGTGCCCGGGGTCGGTCACGTCCCCCGGCACGGCGAACACTCTGGTCTCGAAGACGTCGAGCGATGCGGCCATGGCCTCCAGGTCGGGCGCGTGACGCGCGGTCACGATGAGGTCGAAGCCCTCCCCCGCGAGGAACCTGGCGAGCGCTGCCCCGAGGCCCTTGCTTGCTCCGGTCACCAGGGCAAGAGGGCTTGTCCCGACCGTCCCGGTCATGGCAGCGCCCTCCGGTCTCGCATCAGGAATCGGCACACGGGGTCGCCCGCGACGACTCGATGCGCCACCTCGACCCGGGCCTGGAGAAGCGATTCGAACATCCGGCGTTCCGTCTCACAGGCTTCGGGGAACCTTGCGGCGATCGCCAAGATCGGACAGTTGTGCTCCAGCATCTCGACCGAGCCGGGCCGGCGGGTCCCGACTTCCGCCATGTAGCCGCCCTCGCTCCGTACCTTGGCGAGGCCGGCGACGCGCTCGCGAAGGCTCCCCGCGGGAAGGCGCCCTCGGTTACGGTCCGCGACCTCGGCGGCGCGCTGTTGGAGCAGTTCGGAAACGGCGCTCCGCCCGAGCCGTCGTTCGATGAACTCGAGCGCACAGAGCGACATCTCGGTGTAGCCTTGCGGGAACAAGGAAGAGGCGCCGGGCGAGAGGCGGAACAGCACGCGGGGCCGGCCCACCTTGCCGGCCTGGTAGGATCGCTGGACTAGGCCGTCCGACTCTAGCGTCTTCACGTGGGCGAGTGTGGCGACCTTCGAGACCCCCAACTCCCGCGCCACTTCTTCCAAGGAAGAATCCGGTCGCTGCTTGAGCAGCCCTAGGATCCCCCGTTTCGGAGACGAGTACCCGTGGGCTTCCCACGCCCCGGTCGCAGCGGTCATCGTCAAGGGGACCTCACGGGGATTTATACACTAACTCATTTACAAACCGAACTAAACCACGTTCGCTCGAACCTAGTCGGGTGGAGGCCCGCGCTCAGTATCGCGTCCTGGGGCCCGGCACCACTACACGGGGCCCGTTCCTTCGCTCTTCCGACTGGGATCGGCCTCCTATCATGGAAGCCGCACGGGTGGGTACCTGTCCCGGGCGCAGTGGCCGCCGCGGGCTTCGCTACCTTTAATACGCAGTAACACGCATTGAACACGGGCTATGCCTTCCCTGAAGGTGTCCCGAGGACCGCACCCCTGCCTCGAGCGCGCGTGCGGCCACCCTGCGACCGACCACCTCCCCACGCCGGAGCTCGCCGGCCCGAACGAGGTCATCATCTGGTGCGCGACGTGCCGTCGTCACGAGTCGCGCCGGATGCGGACCTGGTTCCGCCGGACGCCGGGCCCCGGAGCGGGGCATCGAGAAGCCGCACGAGTCGGACGCCCGATCTGACCCGAGGCGCTTTCTCCTACCCGGCGCCTCGGTCGAGCGGGCTGCTTTCTCGCATCTTTGCGGCGACGTTCCCCTGTAGGGACCTGTCACTCCAGATTGGGTCCACGGTACGACCCCGGGGGGTTGCGTGCGGGCGGGCGCACATCCCGGCCACGTTCCGGCGCGAGGACGAGCGACACTCTGGCAGCGTTTGGAAGTTGCCTACGGTCGCCATCCCGGTCTCGAGGGCCGCACTCGTCGATAACGATCGAACTCCGTCGAACCGGGATTGGTATAGAGGCATGGTTGGGAGGGAGGCATGCCTCCCCCAGGGGAGACATGATCGCCGGCTTCCTCGTTCTTCGGGAGTTCGAGAAGTCTCGAGATCGGGCCCCGACCCTGACTAGATGAGCGGGATCGCAAGGCCGATCAAAAAGCCCGCGAACCCGGACCCCAGACCTATCACGAGCATGCGGACACCGCTCTTCCAGAGCGTGCCGATCGTGAGCTTCGCTTCGTACCAGCCGATCAGGAAGAGCGTCACCGCGCTCAGAGCGACCGCGACGAGCGCCGCTAGGACGGGGTCTCCCAGCAGGAAAAAGAAGGGGACCAGCGGGATGAGGTGACCGAGGAGGGTCGATCCGCCCACGACCAGTGCGCTCTGCCGGGGGGCGTCCGAACTGATGGGGCTCAAGTTCAGCTCGAAGGCCATCATGAGGTCGAGCCAGGCCTTCGGCTTCTTCTCGATGCGGTGGAGCATGTCCTCGACTTCGGCCCCCTCGTAGCCCCAGTCGCGGAGGATCACGCGGACCTCCTCCCGCTCGAGCTCGGGGACCTCGCGCATCTCCCGTTGTTCTCGAGCGACCTCGCTGTGGTAGAGCTTCCGGCGCGACTCGGTCGAGGTGTAGGCGACCGCGGCCATCGCGAGCGACTCGGCGGCCAGGGCCGCGAGCCCGGCGATGATGATGAAGTGGGGGGGAGCGTTCGCCGCGACCAGTCCGAGCAGGATCCCGAGAACGTTGACCAGACCGTCTTGACCGCCGAGGATGAAGTCCGAGAGGAGCGTCGGGCGAGGGTGTTGCTCCATCTGCGCGCGCTGGGCCATGGTCGGACGGCGGGCCACTAGGCTGACCGTTAAGAGGATACCGCCCGAATCGGCGACCTGAGGGGCCGCGGGACTTGACTATCCGTTCATCGCGGCCCCTTCCGCGAGAGCGCGCAGCTTCCGCAATGCCACCGGGTGGGGGACCCCGTTCATCCCGGCGAAAGTCTCGAAGCCGCAGTCGGTCCCGCCCCAGGTCTTCTCCTCGCCGATGATCGAAGCCAGGGTGTCGAGCCGGAACTTGACGGTCTCCTTTGACTCCACGATGGGGGTCTTGACATCGATCACTCCTCCCACGAACGAGAGCTTGGATGGCCAACCGTGCTCCTTCGCGAAGCGGCGGATCGTGAGGAGGTCGCCCTCATGGTGGGGGTTCGCGAGCTCGCCAACGAGGGCGTTCACCTCGAGCCGCGCGAGCTCGGGGAGGACCCGGGCGAAGTCGGCGTCGGTCTCATGCGTCGCCGCGTAGTTCCCATAGCAATAGTGGACACGGATCCGTTCGCGCGGCAGGCCCCGGACCGCCGCGTTGATGGCATCCACGTGTTTCGGCAGCGCCTCGTAGAAGTCCACTCCCCAGTCCGAGGCCGTCTGCCGGCCCATCGCCAGGTCCGGGGCATCGATCTGGAGGACCGTCCCGGGCACGTCGAGCAGGGCTCGATACTCCTTCGCGAGTTCGCGCGAGAGCGCCTCCAGATACTCGTCGTGGGTTCGGTAGACGGCTGGGTTGTTCGGGTAGAAGATCGTGATGACTCCGGGAGACGGGGAGGGCAGAAAGATGCTCGGCGCTCCTTCCTCGCCGGCGATCCGCACGGCGTCGCGGGCTTCGCGCTGCGCGTTGGCCTCGCCGACGTAGGCCAGCGGACTCTCGATCCTCGGTAGCGAGAAGGTCTGCTGAAGTGCCCCCATGGCCGCGGCCATCGCCGGATTCGACTCGACGATATCCTGCACCAACTCCGAGCTCATGGTCATCGACGCCCGCTCTTTCGTCGAAAATCCGCGGAAGCGATTCGGCAGGAAGTTGGTGTAGCCCGAGACCCGTTGCTGGCCGTTCGAGACCTCGGTGAGCCCGTGCGAGCTCACGAGCGGATGCAGCTGCTCGCGGATCGTCTCGCGCTCCGCGGCGAGGTAGCGGGCCGAATGCTCCGGGCCCAACTCGCCGGTGGGGCTTTGGGCGAGCAAGGCGAGGATCTCCTTCGGGCGGAACCAGCTTCCGGTCATCGTCGTGCGGTACGCCATGGTCGTTACCGTCCGTGCGAGCCGAACCTCGGCTTTGATGCTTTGCTCAGCCCGAGACCTTGCTTCGGGCGAAACTGCCTCTCGCCCGCCGAAACCTCAACCGCGGCGACCCTCGGAGCAACCTTCGTAGGCAGGGCCGAGGCCCGGCTGGCGCTGGGGTTAGCGAGTGAATCGAACCGCCCCCGGAGAGTCAACCTATAATCCCCTCCTTGGAACTCGAGGGGGAGCGTCCGGGATGACGACCCCAGTGCGATCCATCACTTCCGCCGCAGGTAGGCCTCCTCCCCTCGCGGGGGCAGAGCCCTCGGCCCCGGCGCACGCCTTGCATGAGACGAGCGTCCTGATACTCTGCTCGCTCGGCTCGCTCATGGTGGCGATCGACAGCACGATCGTCATTCTCGCTTTCCCGACCATCTCGACCGACCTCTCCGCACCCTTGGAGTCGGTGATCTGGACGATCCTGCTCTATCTCCTGATCACGACCGCCTTGACCACTCAAGCCGGACAACTCGGTGACCTTCTGGGCCGGGGGCTGGTCTACAACGGGGGGTTCGCGATCTTCACGGTCGGCTCCGCACTCTCCGGGTTTGCGCCGACCGTTGAGTTCCTGATCGCCGCTCGCGCGGTCCAGGCCGTCGGAGGAGCGGTGATGTTCTCGAACGGGGCGGCGCTGATCGCGACGGTGTTCCCCCCCATGCGACGGGGTCGGGCGTTCGGCTACCTCGTCTTTGGATGGAGCGTCGGGGCCATCCTCGGGATCCTGCTTGGCGGGGTCATCACCACCGCGCTCGGCTGGCGGTACATCTTCTTCATCAACATCCCGATCGGGATCGGGGCGGTCCTCCTCGGTCTAAGGACGCTCCCGCGGACGGAGCGCAAGAAGGTCGAGTTCGACGTCCCGGGCTTCATCGCGTTCTCCGCCGCGCTCACGCTGGTCTGTTACGGCGCGATCGAGCTCGCGTCGTACGGGGTCACCGGCGCCAACGTGGCGTACCTCGTCCTGGGACTTCTTCTGCTGCCGGTCTTCGTGGCGGTGGAGCTGCGCTCGGCCCGCCCGATGGTCGACCTCCGTCAGCTACGGAATCGCATTCTGGGCTTCTCTCTCGTGGCCGGGTTCCTCCAGGCGCTCGGTTACCTCTCGGTCGTCTTCCTCCTGACGATGTACCTCCAGGGGTTGCGCGGCCTTTCCCCCTTGAACGCCTCCCTCCTGCTCGTGCCGGGCTACCTGGTCGGCGCGTTCTTCGGACCGTACATGGGCCGGCGGGTCGACCGCTTCGGGCCTCGGGCGCTCGCCACCGGGGGGATCGCGGCGATGGCGCTCGCCATCTTGTTCTACTCGACGTTGACCGTCGATTCCTGGCTCGGATGGATTCCCGCGATCTCCATCCTCGGCGGCATCGGATCGGGGATGTTCTATCCCGCGAACACGACCGCGATCATGAGCCAGGCGAGCCCCTCCACGTTCGGATCGGTCAGCGGGTTGCGGTCGACGCTCGCCAACATGGGAACGCTCCTGAGCTTCGTCTTCGCACTTTCTATCGCTTCCGCGAGCATCCCGCGCTACGCGGCCGAACAGGTGTTCCTGGGCACCGCGGTCCTCCTGGGCGGTTTGGGCGACGCGTTCATGAGCGGCTTGCGCGCCGCATTCCTCGGATGCCTTGCGATCCTTGCGCTCGCCGCGGTCTTGTCCTGGTCGCGGGGACAGGTCCCCAACTCATCGGGGGCCGCGCCGGTTCCGGCGCCAGATCCGAAGACCGTCTCGAACGATCCGCTCATGGTCGAAGGCGAGCGGTCGGGCGTCCCGAAGTAGGACCCAACTCGCCGTGGCCGCATCGTCCCCACCTCGGGGGAGGCGCGCCCGGCCGCGCATGAGGAACGCCACGGTGGTCGTGGGCTTGCGGGGATCCCGGTCGGGGCCGGAGTAGACGCCGACCAGGCGCCACGGCCGCGCGGAAAGGCCCGTCTCCTCCTTTAGTTCCCGCACCGCAGCCGCCTCGACCGTCTCCTCCCGCTCGACAAAACCTCCCGGCAGCGCGAGCATCCCCTGGTACGGCGGCCGGCCGCGCCGAACGAGCAGGATGCGGTCGCCCCGGATCCATACGGCATCTACGGTCAGCGCGGGATTCTCGTACCTCGGGCTCATTCGTCCTATCGCCTATCCTGCCAGACACCCACCGCTCAGGAAAACAGGTCCGGCACGGTCCGGTCGATCTCTACGTTGAGCAGGGCCGGGCCCTCGGTGTCCCGAAGGCGAAGGAGCGCGCTCCCGAGCCGGTCCGGGCTCGACACCGTGTCCGCCGGCAAGCCATAGGCACGGGCGAGTTCGGGGATGTCCACCCCGGGAACATCCAGGTACTCGGCTCCCATGACCCCGGGATGGTTCGCCTTAGAGTAACTCTTCAAGATGTTGTAGCCCCCATTGTTGAGGACGACGACCTTCGCCGGTAGGCGGTAGCGAGCGAGGGTCCAGAGCGCCTGCACGGAGTACTCGAGAGCGCCGTCCCCGAGCACGACGACCGTCTTCGGCCGCTCGAGAGAGATCCCGATCGCGGCGGCCAGCGCCCAACCGAGCTGTTGACTGCGCGAAGAGAAGTAACTGGCCGGTCCGTCGTAGAAGCCGAACGACTTCATGGTGGGAATGAGCGAGACCGACTCGTCCACGACCGTGTAGCCGCGGAAGGTACGGTGGAGGGCGTCGATGACGAACTCGCCTCCCATGCGGGCCGCGGACCGCGCGACCCGATTCGCCCGGTGAAAGTCGGGGGGGCGGCGAAACGAGCGGCCGGTGGCGGAG
>DAHVAA010000058.1:8446-8723 GCA_027314845.1 Thermoplasmata archaeon
ACTTCCCGAAGGTTCCCGACCGCCCGGTCGCAGGCCAGCTTGTTCGCGACCGAGGGGTCGGAACCGAGGTAAACGACCCGTTCTCCCGAAAGCAGGGGGGCCGCGCTGTACGGGTAGAGGGTCAGGTCCGCACCGACCAGGATCGCGAGATCATAGGAGCCCGGGACGGATCCGATCATAGCGCTCTGCGGGAGGAGGTCGCCCGCGAACTGCGGAAAGTCTGAGCGGACCGGGGCTCGGGAGCAGATCGGTTCCGCGAACACGGGGGCGCCGAGGC
>DAHVAA010000059.1 GCA_027314845.1 Thermoplasmata archaeon
GCCACCGCCTGCCCGGCAAACCGCCGACCTCGCCGGCGCGCACCCGCTGGCACCCTCGAAGCCGCCGCCGAGCTGGAGCAGGCCGCCCGCGACCTGGTCGCCGAGCAGGGGCAGTCCAAGTTGATCCGCCCGGTCTTCAACTGGGCGGGCCGCAACTCGCTCTTCCCGCTCCACTGGGGGCTCGCCTGCTGCGCGATCGAGTTCGCGGCGGCGTTCGGGGCCCGCTGGGACGCCGAGCGGTTCGGGGTGGTTCCCCGCTCGTCGCCGCGACAGTGCGACCTCATGATCGTCAACGGGACCGTGACCTGGAAGGTGGCGCACAAGTTGATCACGCTCTACGAGCAGATGCCCGAGCCGAAGTGGGTCATCGCGATGGGGAACTGCGCGACCGGCGGCGGGCCGTTCCGGACCGCGTACTCGGTCGTACCGGGAGTGGACAAGCTGGTCCCGGTCGACGTCTACATCGCCGGCTGCCCCCCGCGACCGGAGGCGATGCTCGATGGCATCCTACGGCTCGAGCAACTGATCCGCGAGCGCAAGGAGTAGACGCGCCGCGCGCGGGACGGTCAGAGGGAGGACGGCGTGCAACCCGAGGACCTTTCCCGTGCGCTCGCCCCGAAGTTGGGGGTTCATCTCGTCGGCGTCGACGCCTTCCCGGGGTCGGCCGGACGCCTCCGTTTCCAGCGCGACGGCGCGCTGGACGTCTTCCGCGCCGTGCACGGGCTTGGGTTCCACCACCTCTCCACGGTCGGAGGGATCGACTGGGTCGACCACCGCGAGGTGATCTACATCGTCTGGTCGGACGACGCCCGTCAGTACCTGCTGCTCTCGACCGACGTGCCGGCGAACGACGCGCGCGTCGAGACCGCGAGCTCGGTCTGGCCGAGCGCGAACTGGCACGAGCGCGAGACCTGGGAGCTCGTCGACATCACGTTCGACCACCACCCGGACCTACGGCATCTCTTGATGCCGGACGGTTACGCGTTCCATCCGCTGCTGCGGTCGTTCAAGATCCACGAGCCCGAGGAGTTGGAGGTCAAGACGCGCCATGTCTGAGATGTGGATCAACATGGGGCCGCAGCACCCCATGACACATGGCCTGTGGAACCTGCGGGTCCACATCGACGGCGAAGTGATCCTGGACGTCGACCCCGAGATGGGTTACCTGCATCGGGGGATCGAGAAGATCAGCGAGGATCGCCATTACAACGAGGTCATCACCCTCATGGACCGGACCTGCTACGTCGCGGGCCTCGCCTGGGAACACCTCTACATCCTGGGGTCCGAAGGAGCGCTTCACGTCGCGCCGCCCGAGCGGGCGCAGTACCTCCGTGTCCTCTGCGAGGAGTTCCAACGGATCGCTTCGCACCTGATGTGGTACGCGGCGTTCGTGCAGGATATCGGTCTCATGACCCCGTTCCTCTACGGGATGCGGGACCGGGACCTCATCCTCGACCTCTTCCAGAGCTACACCGGGGCTCGCATGACCTACGAGTACATGCGAGTCGGCGGGGTCCGGAACGACCTTCCCCCCGGGTTCACCGACCAGGCCCGGAAGGTCCTGAATTGGCTCGAGCCGCGGTTCGTCGAGTACGACCAGCTCTGCCTCGGGTCGGACATCTTTCACAAGCGGTGCGACGACCTCGGCGTCCTGAAGGCGAACGACTGCATCGCCTACGGCGTCACCGGCCCGATGCTCCGCAGCGCGGGCGTGAAGCGCGACCTACGTCGGGACCGACCGTACGCCGTCTACGACCAGCTCGACTTCGAGGTGGCGCACGCCGAGACCGCGGACGTGACCGGCCGTTACCTCGTGCGCATGGAGGAGATGCGCCAGTCCGTCCGGATCCTTCGACAGGTCCTCGACTGGCTCGACCGCCACCCGGGGCCGGTGATGGCGAGCGAGCTCCCGCGCTGGCTCGGCGCGCCGTACGCACCGGTCGGGCGGGAGGGCTACCTGCTCAAACGGAACTACCCGAAGGGGGTGGGTTTCTCCGCGGTCGAAGAACCGCACGGAGAGGCGCTCGCGTACGTCGTGAACGAGGGCGGGGAGCACCCGTACCGCGTCAAGTTCCGGTCGCCGGTCTTCGCGAACCTCAGCGCCGCGCGCCATTACCTGGTGGGCTACCGCATCGCGGACATCCCACCGATCATGGGCAGCGTGGACGTCTGTGTCGGGGAGGTCGACCGCTAGGCGCGGACCATGTCGCCCGTCACGCTCTACTCGGTTTCCTACGACCTGGTCCAGGTCGTCCTCGTCGCGATCGGCTCGGTCCTGCCCTACCCTCTCAACGCGTGGATCACCAACGCCGACCTCATCACCGGTCTCGCGGTCCTCGTGTTCGGCGCGCTCCTCCTCGCGGCGAGCATGCTGAACACCATCCTCCTGATCTGGTGGGAGCGGAAGCTCCTCGGCCGGTTCATGGACCGCCGTGGGGCGATGCACGTCGGCTACGCCGGCCTCCTGCAGAACTTCGCGGACGGATTCAAGCTGTTCCGCAAGACCACCGTGCGACCGCGCGAGGCCGACCCGCTCGGGTTCATCAGCGGCCCGACCGCCTACATGGTCACGTCGATGATCCTGTTCGGGATCCTGCCGATCTCTTCGGGATGGAACTCGGGTGCGCTCCCCCTGAGCCTGCTGCTCGCGCTCGCGGTCTTCTCCTTCGCGCCGCTTTTCATCTTCGTCAGCGCCTGGTCGAGCAACAACAAGTACTCGCTGATGGGCGGGATGCGCTCGGCCGCCCAGATGATCGCCTACGAGGTGCCCCTGCTCCTCGCCGTCGTCGCGGTCGTGATCGTCTCGGGGAGCTTCGACCTCACCACCATCGTCTACGAACAACAGAACTACTGGTTCTGGGGGCCGCTCTTCCTCGCGCTGGTCGTCTTCGTCGCGGGGATGCTCGCGGAGATGGAACGGATCCCGTTCGACCTTCCCGAGGCCGAAGCCGAGCTCGTCGAAGGCTGGAACACCGAGTACGGCGGGATGCTGTTCGCCTTCTTCATGCTCGCCGACTACCTTCGCGCGCTGATCGGAAGCATCCTGGTCGTCCTCCTCTTCCTCGGGGGCTGGACGATGCCGGGATGGGTCCCGAGCGCGGCGACGTCGTTCCCGCTCGCCGGGATCGTCTGGTTCATGGTGAAGACCTACGCGGTCTTCGCCGTCTTCATCTGGATCCGGGCGTCGCTGCCGCGCGTTCGCACCGACCAGCTATTGCGGGTCGGCTGGAACCGAATGATCCCGCTGAGCCTGCTCAGCGTCTTCCTGGCCGCCGCCCTCGTCACGGTGAAATGCCTCCCCGTGTTCGGATGCGTCCCGTCGCCGGGGATCTAGGAGGACGGGAGTTTACGATGACCGAATCCACGACGACCGAGACGAACGCGCAGAACCCGGTGCTCTGGGTCGCCCGCCCCATGGCCACGGCGGCCCGGCAGTTCGCCAAGAGTCTCTTCCGCCCGTCGACGATCGTGTACCCGTACGAGCGGCTCGAGGACCCGAAGTTCCGCGACCGGCTGGAAGTGGCGTCCGGCAAGCCGCTCGGCGTCGGCCAGGTCTGGGACAACTACCGCGGGGTGCACGCGCTGAACATCGCGACCTGCATCAGCTGTAACCTCTGCGCGTTCTCCTGCCCCGACATCTGCATCGACATGGTGACGGTGCCGGGCGGCGACCCGAAGCACCCGAAGAAGTGCCCGCAGATCGACTACGGCAAGTGCAGCTACTGCGGGTTCTGCTCGGACGCCTGCCCCGAGGGCTGTCTCACGATGACGACGCGCTACGAGCTCTCGACACCGAAGCGCGCTGACATGGTCTACTCCCCGCAGAAGCTCAACGACGTCTTCCGCTCGAAACTACCGATGAACCCGATCCGGCTCGCGCGGCCGGAGAACGAGGACGCGATTCTGCTCGACCCGCCGCTGTGCATCGGATGCAACGCATGCGCCCGGGACTGCCCGACGCAGTGCATCACGATGCTCGACGTGACCAAGCCCGAGGCGAAGCCGGGAGAGAAGCTCCCGAAGCGGATCTGGAAGGAGCCGGTCGTCAACGACTCCGACTGCGTCCGGTGCGGCACCTGCATCAGCGTCTGCCCGAAGGAGTGCCTGTTCTGGGGGACGCGCAAGTGATCCTCGAGGAAGTGGCATTCCTCGCGCTCGCCGTCGTGGCGGTGGCGACCGCGATCCTAGCGCTCCTCGTGCGGGAGCTCGTGCACACGATCCTGTGGGTGGCGGTCTTCTTCGTCGACCTCTCGGCGATCTACTTCCTCCTCGAGGCTCCGTTCCTGGGGGTCCTCCAACTCGGAGTGTACGCCGGCGCCGTCACCGTGCTCCTCCTCTTCGGCATCATGGTGACGCGGAAGCGGATCTTCTCGCGGGAGGCCGCGACCGGGATCGGCGTCGTCCCGTTCGCCCTCGCGGTGGTGACGTTCATCTTCATCGTCTCCGCGGTCGGAGAGTTCCCCAGCGGGACCGGCACGATCCACGCCTACGCGCCGAGCGACCTGTCGCAGAACCTGTTCAACGTAAACGGCCCTTGGCTCCTCCTCCTTGGTCTCATCATGCTCGGCGCGGTGGGCGGAGCGATCTATCTCGTCCGGGAGGGACGGGAATAGGCGACCCATGTCCGACCTCCCCCTCGTCGGCTTCCTCGCGCTCTCCGCGGCGCTCCTTTCGATCGGCCTTTTCGGCATCCTCACCCGGCGGAACTTCATCCTCCTGCTGATCGCGATCGAGATCGCGATGAACGCCACCATCCTCAATTTTGTCTACTTTGCCGCCTACACCGGCGGGACCGCGGGGCTCACGGGCCAGTCGATCGCGGTCGTCCTGGTGGGATTCGCCGCGACCGAGGTCGCGGTCGGCCTCGCGATCGTGCTCGCCCTCAACCGCCTCAAGGGCACCATCAACGTCGCCCAGGCGACGGAACTGAAGCTGTAGGAGGGGAGGGTCGACGGCGGCGCTGGATGGGCTTCTTGGGTGGGCGTTCCTCGTCCCACTCTTCATGGTCCTTTCCTTCGTGATCGTGGGCCTCTCGGGCACCCGCCTCAAGCGACTCGAGTACGGCGGATGGGTCGCGGTCGCGTTCTCGGGCGCCGCGCTGGTGGTCGGCGTGCTGATCGCCGCCGCCGAGATGCTGAACCCGGGTCAGTACGTCAACGCCCAGTACACCTGGTTCCAGCTCCCGGCCGCGCCCGGCACGTTCCCTCGAGGCTTCTCCCTCGTGGCCGGCACGCTGGTCGACCCGGTCTCGGGGCTGATGCTGCTGGTCGTGACGGTCGTCGGCTTCCTCGTGATGCTCTACTCGATCGAGTACATGCACCACGACCGGGGGCTCGCGCGCTACTACGCCGAGCTCTCGCTGTTCCTGGCCGCGATGAACGGCCTCGTACTCTCGAACAATCTCTTCGAGTTCTTCCTCTTCTGGGAGCTGGTCGGCGTCTGCTCGTACTTCCTCATCGGGTTCTACTACGAGAAGCCGAGCGCGTCGAGCGCCGCGAAGGAGGCCTTCCTCGTCACGCGGGTGGGCGACGTGATGTTCCTGCTCGGCATCTTCCTCTACTTCTACAACTACGCGATCGCTGGCCCGGGGAACGGCTGGGCCGCGAGCGGCTTTGTCTTCACGAACGGGAACCAGCCGTTCCTCGCGGGGGTGATGGGCGGGAATTCGACGCTCCTCACGGTGGCGGGGATCATGATCCTCGGCGGAGCGGCGGGAAAGAGCGCCCAGTTCCCGCTGCACGTGTGGCTCCCGGACGCGATGGAGGGCCCGACGACGGTCTCGGCGCTCATCCACGCGGCGACCATGGTCGCCGCCGGCGTCTACCTCCTCGCCGTGACGAGCCTGTTCCTCGGGTTCACGTCGACCGACCAGCTCCTGATCGTGGCGGTCGGCGGCTTCACGACGTTCTTCGCGGCGACCATGGCGGTCGTCCACCCGGACATCAAGCGGGTGATCGCTTACTCGACGATCAGTCAGCTCGGCTACATGGTGCTCGCGGTCGGCGCGGGGTTCGCGATGGTCGGGCTATTCCATCTCTTCACCCACGCGTTCTTCAAGGCGCTCCTCTTCCTCGCGGCCGGCTCGGTCATCCACGCGGTCGGCACGCAGGACCTGTTCAAGATGGGCGGGCTTCGAAAGCCGATGCGGCTGACCGCCGCCGCCTTCGCGATCGGGGGCCTCGCGCTGGCCGGGATCCCACCGTTCGCCGGGTTCTGGAGCAAGGACGACATCCTCGGCGCCGTCTACTCCCAGCTCGGGGCGCACCCGGCGTACTGGCCGTTCTTCCTCATGGCGCTCGCCGCGGTCTTCCTCACGGCCTACTACATCTTCCGGGCCTGGTTCCTCGCGTTCTCGGGCGACCACCCCCGGGACCCGACGCTCCCGCACGCGCACGAGGGGTCGTGGGTGATGAAGGTCCCGCTCGTCGCGCTGTCCGCTCTCGCGGTCGGCTCGGGGTTGCTCATCTTCTGGCCGAACTTCCAGACGTTGCTCCTGAGCGGCAACGGCGTTGCGGGGATCCCTCCCGTCTACGGGCCGACCGACCTCGCGCTCTCGGGCGTGAGCGTGGCGCTCGGAGCGCTCGGGATCCTGCTCGCCTGGCGCCTCTGGGGGAACGGCCGGGTCTACACGTTGCCCGAGACGAGCGCGGCCGCGCCGCTCCGCCGGCTGCTCCTGAACCGGTACTACTTCAAGGTCGGCTACGACTGGGTCGGGGCGACGGGCGTCTACACGGTCGCGCGGGCGGCCGACTTCGTCGACCAGTTCGTGATCGACGGGACCGTGCACGGTTTCGAGCGGATGTTCGCCGGGATGAGCGAACGGCTCCGCCGGATCCAGTCCGGCTTCGTGAGCGACTACGCCGCCTACGTGGTTGCCGGCCTGATCGCGGTCTTCGTGCTCCTGCTCTTGGTCGCGCCGTATCTCATCTCGCTGGTCGGAGGAGGGTGAACCCCGGATAGATGCTGCCGCTCCTCTCCCTCGTCCTCGTCACGCTCCTTGTCGGGACCGTCGCCACGTTCCTCGCCGGGAACCGAGCGCGATGGGTCGCGCTCGGGACGTCCGTCGTCTTCGTCGCCGAAGTGGCGCTGCTCTTCCTGAGCTATTCGGGTTGGCCGGGCTACTCCTCGTCGCTGGTCCCCGGCTTTGCCGAGAGCGAGTCGTATGCGTGGATCCAGCTCTACTGGCTCCACATCAACTACACGGTCGGGGTCGACGGCATCTCGCTCGTCCTCATCCTGCTCACGGCGATCCTTCAGGTCGCGACCGTCATCTACTCCTGGGCGGAAAAGCGGCGGCCCGCGGCGTACTTCGGGCTCGTCCTCCTCACCTGTCTCGGCTCGTTCGGCGTGTTCGTCGCGCTCGACATCCTGCTCTTCTTCCTGTTCTGGGAGGCGGTGCTCGTCCCGATGTTCTTCCTCATCGGATACTGGGGCGGTCCCCGGCGGCGGTACGCGGCCCTGAAGTTCTTCGTGTACACGCACGTCGCGTCCATCGTGATGCTCGTTGGGCTGCTCGCGCTGGTGTTCTATTCGGGCGCGACCAGCTTCGACTTTAGCGCCGTCTATGCTTCCGCGCGCTCGCTCGCGGCCGTGCCGCAGACGTTCCTGTTCCTCGCGCTGTTCTTCGGCTTCGGGGTCAAGTTCCCGATGGTCCCGTTCCACACTTGGCTCCCCGACGCGCACGTCGAGGCCCCGACCGGCGGCTCCGTGCTGCTCGCCGGGCTGCTCCTGAAGCTCGGCGGCTACGGACTGATCCGCTGGGCCGTCGAGGTCCTCCCGAGCGGGCTCCACACCTCCCAGCCGATCCTGTTCTTCATCGCGTTCCTTTCGATCGTCTGGGGGTCGGTCCTCTCGTTGAGCCAGCGGGACATGAAGCGGCTGGTCGCCTACTCCTCGATCAATCACATGGGCATCGTGCTGCTCGCGATCGCCCTCGACTCCTCGCTCGGCCTGATCGCCGCGGTGCTGCTGATGTTCGCCCACGGGATCGTGAGCGGGCTCCTGTTCATGACCTCGGGCAGCGTCCACCACACGTTCGGAAGCCGTGATATCCCCGCGATCGGCGGGATCACTCCGACCACGCCCGCCCTCTCCACCATGATCATGGCCGGGTCGCTCGCGTCGCTCGGCTTACCGGCCCTGATCAGTTTCCCGGCGGAGTTCACCGCGCTCCTCGCGACCTGGAACGGGCTCGGCTACTGGGTCTTCCTCCCGCTCGCGATCCTGGTCGTTACCGCGGCGTTCTACCTCTGGATGATGCAGCGGCTCCTGTTCGGGCCACCGAAGGGAGTCCCAGCGGGCGCGCACGACGTCCCGTGGTACGAGGGCGTGGGGATGGGGATCCTCGTCGCCTTCACCGTCCTCTTCGGGGTCCTGCCGGGGCTTCTGGTGAACGTGATCGTGAGCTCGCCCATCAAGGGCTGGCCGGGGACGTAGCACGATGGACCTCGGAAGCTTTGCCGGACCGTTCCTGCCCGAGATCCTC
>DAHVAA010000005.1 GCA_027314845.1 Thermoplasmata archaeon
TCGGCCGCGCGGAGACGGCGAAGCTCCTCGTCCACCGTCTCGCCTCCGGCGCGCAGGACCGCGAGGAGACGGCCCGCGAGGATCAGGCGGTTGCGGACCCGGTCGTCGTCCGGGGGCGGCGTCTCCTCCTCCGCCCCGGAGGGCACGTAGGCGACGAGCCCCCGAGGCCACGAGGTGACCTCCCCTTCGTCCCGGCGCACGGCGGAGCGCGCCGGCGGCCCCGCCGGCGGTTCCGCGCGGCTAGGCTTCCCCGGCCGGCGGGACCGTCGCCGGGCTCGCCGCCCGGCCGACGGGCCGCGGCGACGGGGTCCGTTCGCGGACCGCGTTCCAGACGGCATCGACCTTCTCAATGAAAGCGACCGAGCCGCCTTCCCGCTCGAAGAGGTCCTTCGCCTCTCCGACCTGGGCCAGGAGGTCGGTCACGGGGATTCCGTGGGAGCTCGCCCACGCGACGGTCCCCTCCGCGAGCCGGAGCTGGTCCTCGGCGACGCGGTGCGCCCGACGGACCTCTCGCTCCGCGGGCGTGAGGCCGTGTTCCGGGTCCCAATGCGGGGGCATCGGAGCCGGGATCGCGACCTTCAGGCGCTTGAACGGCTCGGGCAGCGACGGCCAGCGCGGCTCGGTGAACCGGATGGACAATAGGTCGAGCGCGCTCGACGCGTCCGCGTAGTTCCCCGCGGCGTACGCGGCCTCGGCCTTCTCGTACGGGCCGGCGAGCTCGGGGCTCACGTTCGCCTTCCACAGGTCGAGGAGGAGCGCGACGCGCGCCGGGGCCAGGCGACGCAGCGCCTTCTGTTGCGCGGTCTCAGGGACCGGCGGCGGGGCCGGGGCTTCGGGGGCTTTCTCGGGCGGGCGGTTCGGGGCGCCGGGCATGCTTCGACCGGGGGTTCAGAGGAACGCCTCGAACTCCTTTGTGATCTCGGGGTACTTGTCGCGGACCGCCTTGAGGATGTTGTGGACGCTCAGCTTCTCGAGACGCACCCCTTCGAGGGCGTCGATCACCTTGTCGAACGTCTCGTCGCTTAGGGTGACCAGCTTCTCCTTCGCGAGCCAGTTGCGGTAGAGCTTCTCCTCGAGGCGCGCCCGCCAGCCCTTCTCGTAGCGCTGCAGGAACTCCTTCGAGACGTCGTTCGAGCTCACCGCTTCGGCCGCGACGGTCCCGCAGATCTTGCCCGCGATGCAGCCGTTGGCGATCCCGCCACCGGTGAGCGGGTCGATCATCCGGGCCGCGTCCCCGACGAGCATGAATCCGTCCGTCACGGTCTGCTTGAGCGGCGGCGCGATCGAGACCCCGCCCCCGACCATGTCGATCTTCTTGCCCTTCGCGTAGCCCGGGTGCTCGGCGATCCACTTGTCGAGGTACGTCCGCGCGTCGGCCGGGCTCTTTCCCTGACTGACCTGGACCCCGATCCCGACGTTCGCGACGCCGTCGGCCTTGGGGAAGATCCAGACGTAGCCACCGGGCGCGCACTTTCCGAGGTAGAAGTCGCAGTAGCGGACATCGGAGTCGACCGCCGTCATGCGGTACTGAAGGCACGTATCCATGTCCCGTGTCGCGATGTTCGTCGGGAGACCGGCCCATCGTCCGACCTGGCTCTCGAAGCCGTCCGCGCCGATCGTGATCGGCGCCCGGACGTCGTAGGTCTGGCCGAACTCCTTGACCTTCGCCCCCACCACGCGTCCGTGCTCCTTCAGGATCGCGACCGCTGAGGTCTTGAGCTTCACCTCGACGCCCGCGTTCGCGGCGTCGATCGCGAGCTGCTTGTCGAACTCGTCCCGTTCGACGACGTAGCCGACCTCGTTGCCCGCGTGCTTCTCGTTGATCTCGAAGACCTTCTCGCTCGGCGAGAAGATCCGGGCCCCCTCGACCTCCACGTTGACCCAGCGACCGGGCTTGATCCCCACGTCGTGGAGCCAGTCCTTGCTCATTCCCTCGCCGCAGCGAACCGGGCTCCCGATCTCCTGGCGCTTCTCGATCAGGAGGACTCGGGCCCCGCTCTTCGCGGCCCACTTTGCGGTCATGCTGCCGGCGGGGCCGCCGCCGATGACGAGGACGTCCGTCTTCAGGTCCGGCATGGTTGTCGCTCCGTTCTCCCGAGGAACCTTAGCCGATCTCGATCGCGCCGACCGGGCAGGCCTTCACGCAGATCTCGCAGCGAGTGCAGACCTTCTCGTCGAAGGTGATGCGGGTCTCGTCGAGGTAGATGCAGTTGAGCGGGCAGATCCCGACACACGCCCCGCAGTAGATGCACAGCTGGCCCGACGACTCGATGTGGAGGCTCTTCTTGTTCGGCACGAGGCGCCCTCCGAGCGCACCGGGCGGGGAGCGTATTAAAGGATGACTACGCAGGCGTGGGCGGGTTCCTTCCCGGGCGCGGCGCGACGGGGACCGGAGCGGACGCGGGAGCCGGCCGCTCGGCGAGCCAGCGCTCGGCATCGAGGGCGGCCATGCAGCCGGAGCCGGCCGCGGTCACCGCCTGGCGATATCGCCGGTCGTGCACGTCGCCCGCCGCAAAGACGCCCTCGACGTTCGTGCGCGTGTGGTCGTGGACCTTGAGGTACCCCTCGGGGTCGAGGTCAAGGATGCCCCGAAAGACCTCGGTCGCGGGCACGTGACCGATCGCGACGAACAGCCCGCCGACCTTGAGCTCGGTGACGGCGCCGGTGGCGTGCTGCCGCACCCGCAGCGCCTCGACCGTCTCCCGACCGACGACCTCCTCGACCTCCGCGTCGAGCAGGAGCGAGATCTTCGGATGCTTCCGCGCACGTTCCTGCATGATCGAACTCGCGCGGAACGCCGGCCGGCGATGGATGATCGTGACGTGGGTCGCGAAGTTCGTGAGGAAGAGCGCCTCCTCCATCGCGGTGTCGCCGCCGCCCACGACCGCGAGCTCCTTGCCCTTGAAGAAGAACCCGTCGCAGGTCGCGCATGCGGAGACCCCGTGCCCCTGGAGCCGTTGCTCCGAGGGGAGACCGAGCCACCGGGCGTTCGCCCCCGTCGCAACGATGACCGCATCGGCGAGAACGGTACCCTGGCTGCCCGTCTCGAGTCGGAACGGCGGGTGAGAGAGGTCGACGCGGCGCACGTTGTCGTCCAGGAACTGGGCGCCGAAGCGCGCGGCCTGCTGTCGCATCCGGTCGATGAGCTCGGGCCCCTGGATACCCTCGGGGAAGCCCGGGTAGTTCTCGACCTCGGTCGTGATGATGAGCTGGCCGCCGGCGGGAACGCCCGAGATCACCAGCGGTGAGAGCTCGGCGCGGGCGGTGTAGAGCGCCGCAGTGAGGCCGGCGGCCCCACTTCCGATGATGCCCACCCGCGTGGAGCGCTCGGTCGCGGTCATGGAGGAAATCGAGCCCGGCGGAGCTTAAAGCCGCACCGCCCCCCGGTTACCTTCGCGTCACGGGGGCGGGGGAAGCCGGATCGTCTCCGCCGTGGACGCTTCGCCATAGCCCGAGCGGTAGAACAGCAGAGGAGCCCCCTCGGGGCCCAGCTCCTCGTACGTCACCTCGCCCAGGATCAAGAGATGGTCGTAGGCCGGGGTGTGCGAGACCACGCGGCACTCGAGGGACCCCAGCGCGCCATCGAGAAGGGCCAACCCATGCGGGCCTCGATGGAAGACGAGGTCCCGGAACTTCTCCGCGGGGGGGATCGTGCTCGCAAACCGCTCGCTCAGCGCCCGCTGTCCGGAAGCGAGGAGGCTGACCGCGAACCGGCCGCTCCGCTCGATCAACGGGGTCGTGTCGGCGTCCCGGGTCAGGCTGACGAGGATCGACGGAGGGGCGAGCGAGACCGAGAGGAGGGCGTTCACCGTTAGGCCCGCGTCGACCTCGAACTCCCGCGCGGTGACGACCGAGACCCCGGTCGCCCAGCGACCCATGAACCGACGGAA
This sequence comes from Thermoplasmata archaeon, assembly GCA_027314845.1. The sequence continues at coordinate 3,891 of DAHVAA010000005.1, forward strand.
GACGGCCGCGTCCGCCGGAGCGTCGTCGATCATCGGACCCCCTCACTCGTCCCGCCACTTGAAGAAGCGGACCGCGAGCGCGAAGATGATCACCGCCGAGGCGACGATCACCGCGAGGTCGGTGAGCGCGAGGGCCATGTTCGAGAACAACATGACCTGGTTCATGCCGTCGATGACGTAGTAGAGCGGGAGGACGTGGGCGAACGCCTGGAGCCCGGGCGGGAACTGGGAGACCGGAAAGAACGTCCCGGAGAGGAACATCATCGGGAAAGTGATGATGTTCCCGATGAGGGCGGCGCTCTCCGGCGTCTTTGTGACCGACCCCGCGAACATGCCGAGCGACACGAACAGGAACGGCCCGGCCACGAGGAACGGCAGCAGCCCCAGCGTCACGCCGACATGGGCGCCGAAGAGGTAGACCCCTGCGGCGATCATGATCGCCGCGCTGACGCACGTGAGCAGGACGTACCAGATGACCCGGCTCGTGAGCCATTCCGACCGGGTGAGCGGAGTGAGCGAGAGCTGCCGGAAGATCCCCTCCTTGCGGTACGAGGAGGTGATGTCGACCATGGAGAACATCGGGCTTGTCAGGATCGAGAAGCCGATCAGCCCCGGGATGAGGAAATCGATGTACGTCAGGATCTGGCTGCCGACCGTGCGGGCAGGCGGCACCTGGATGAGGGCCGTCCCGTTCGCCGCGCGGAGATTGTAGCCGTTCGCTACTCCGGTGACCGCGAAGTAGACCTGTCCGGCCGACGCCGCGTCCTGCGGGTTCGAATAGACCGTGAGATTGACCGGATGCCGCGCCGAGAGGTTCGCTCCGAAGCCGGAGGGGATCACGAGACCGACCGCGTGATCGTTCTGACCGAGCCAATTGGCAAAATTCGAGGAAGTGACCGAGGGGTCGCTGACGACGACCGCCTGCACGACATGCGTCTGGTTGAGTTCCGCGAGGAACTGGACGCTCTGGGCGGAGTTGTGGTCCTCGTTGAGCACCTCGAGAGAGACCGCCCCTCCGCTCGTCGACGAGAAGATCAGTCCGAACAGCCCGATCAGGATGATCGGGAAGATCAGCGAGAAGAACAGGGCGAGGGGGTTGCGGAAGTAGCTGCGGGCGACGATCCGGAAGTCGGCGCCGACGTGACGAAAGTTCATCCCGGAGCCTCCGACTTGAGCGCTCCCTCGTCCATCTGACCCACGAGGCGGACGAAGACGTTCTCGAGCGTGTCCTGGCGGGTCTCGAACGACTGCCACGGATGCCCGCTCGCCTCGATCGCCGAAAGGATCCGCAGCGCGTCATGGCGGTCCCCCAGCTCGACCTCGACGCGTCCGCGCTCGGCGAAGACGGGGACCCCGAGCTGGTGCTGAAGGTAGGTCGCGAGCTCGGCGCTTCCTTCGACGCTCAAGCGGGCCGGGTAGCCGTGCGCGCGAATGATATCGCCCGGCGTGCCGGCGGCGATGATCCGACCGTGGTGGATGATCGCGACCTGGTCGGCGAGCAGTTCCGCCTCTTCGAGGTAGTGGGTGGTCAGGAAGACCGTCCGGCCCTCCCGCTTGAGATTGCGGATCACCGCCCAGATCGCCCGACGCGCGTGCGGGTCGAGGCCCGTGGTCGGCTCATCGAGGAAGCAGATCTCGGGATTGTTGGTGAGCGCGAGGGCCAGGCCGAGCTTCTGCTTCTGGCCGCCCGATAGGGTATCGAAGCGGGAGTGCATCTTGTCGAGCAGCTCGACCTCGGCGAGCAGAGCGCCCGGCTCGACACGCGTATGGAAGAGGGCCCGGTAGTACTCGACCGCCTCCTTCGGGGTGATCTTCTCGAAGAAGCGGAAGTCCTGCGGGATGACGCCAATGCGGCGGTGGAGCGGTCCCCCCTCGGTCCAGGGGTCGAGCCCGAGCACCCGCACGTCGCCCTCGGTCCGGCGACGGAGCCCTTCGAGGATCTCGGTAGTCGTCGTCTTCCCGGCGCCGTTCGGGCCCAGGAACGCGAAGACCGCCCCCGATGCGACCGAGAAATCGATCCCCGCTACGGCCGAAAGGGACCCGTACCGCTTGACGAGGCCCCGAACCTCGATCGCGGCCGCCATCGTTCCCGCGTAGAAAGGGCGCTTAAGACATCGGCGGAGGAGCGCCGGGCTCGTCCGTCGGTCCGGTTACCTCAACCTCGCGAGACTCCGCGGCGGTCATCGAGGCGCGGGTGCCGTTCGTGATCAGCTCCAGGGCGCCGGGTCCCGACCAGTGTACACGCAACCGCTCCGGCTGCCAATCGAGCCGGACGTGCCCCGGTCCGACCCGCAACCGGTCGACCGAGGCCCTCCGCCACTTTCCGGGGAACGACGGCCGCACCGATAGCGACGGGGTGACGGAGTCGACTTCGAGCCCCCAGAGCCGCTCGAACAGTACCGTGAGGAACGGCGCGATGCTGAACCCGAGCAGGAAGCACGAATCGAAGGGCTCTGGGCGGTCTCCCCGGTAACACTCGTTGGCGAAGCCGCCCTCCGTCCGAAGACGCCCGGCGATCGTCTCGAGGTACTGCTGCCCCAGCTCCACTTCCCCCACCGCGATCGCGGCGTCGGCCGCCCAGGCCGTCGCGATCGTCCAGACCTGGCCGTCGTGGTAGGCGAGGGGGTCGTATTGGGGGTCGAGATTGGAGAGGGTCCGGACCCCCCACGAGGTCGAGAGGTCCGGCCGAGCCGCGCGGTGGACGACCGACCGTGCTACCTCCGCCGGGAGGAGGCCCGCGCTCACGGCCCGTAGCGCGTTCGGCCGCACCTTCCGCACGGGTAGTCCGGCCCGCAGCGAATCGTACAGGTAGCCTTCCTCCGGCCAGCCGTATCGAGCGCGGATCGACTCCGCAAGGCGCCGGGCGGAGTCGAGGCAACGGGTCCGGGTCGGGTCCGCCGTCCCGTCCGGCAAGAGGTCGGCCCCGGCGCGAAGCGCTTCCCACCAGAGGGTCTGTACGTCGATCGCATGGTCGCGGCGGTCGGTCGAGTCCCAGATCGTAGTATCCGGCGAGTCGATCCCATACCGCACCCGGGCGAGCGATCCGGTAGCGGTGCTGATGGTTTCCGCCTCGCCTCCGTTGCGGAGGAGTCCCGTTTCGGGATCCGTACGGGCTTGCCCCCACGCGAGCATCCGTGTGAGCGCGCTTCCCCAGGTGGACGTGAGCCGGTCTCGGCCTGCGTGCCGTACGAGGCGCCGAATCAGGGCCGGGTAGTAGAGCGTCGTGTCGGAGGTCCCGTAGAGGAAGAGCGGACCCGGGGCGATCTGCATCGGTAGCTCGCCCGGTTCTCCCCCAAGGATCGGCACCTCCGAGTGGGACTGGAACCGGAGGACCGAAGCGATCGAACGCTCCGCCCACTCCCAGTCGCCCAACCAGAGGACGGCGGGGAGCATCCAGGCGAGGTCGCGGCACCAGATCGCCGAGTACCAGGGGTATCCCGCCACGAGTCCGGCCAGCCCATCGCCCGGCTCGGTGTAGAGCTGATGAAGAGCGGCCCGGGCAGCGCCGTAGGCGGCCTCGAGGTCGGGGGCGTCGGGGAACTCGAGCTCGGGCGTCGCCGCCGTCCAGTTGGCCCTCCGGTCGTTCGCCTCCCGCGCGAGTTCGGCCGGCTCGGGCCAGCCCGAAGGGACGCCCGCTCCGGACTCCGGGAGCTCCCGCTCGAACCCGCCGCTCAGTTCGAATCCGAGCTCCGCGGAAGTGCCGGGTCGAAGCTCGAGGTCATGCTCCGAGGCGAACTCGTCCACTCGGCCCTCGAATCTCCCTCCTCGCCACGAGGCGTGGTTGACGAACAGAAGGCTCGGAAGGACGGTCGCCCGGAGGCGGAGCGCGAAGCCGCGCTGGCGGAGATGGAGTTCCTCCCGACGCGTCTCGAGCCGGAACGAGGTCGGAACGATCCCTTCGACCAACACCGGGAGGAGGTGCGGAGAAAATCGGCTCGAGACCCGGAGCCGGGCCCCGGGACCGTCGAGCAGGGTGAACGTGAGCCGTCGAACCGCGCCGGCCGGGTCGGTCGTGGGGGCGATCTCCTGTTCCAGGGCGACTCGTCCCAACGCGTGGCGGCTCCACCAACGAACTTCGTCGTTTCCGGAGTCGATTCGGCTCGCCGGGAGCCCGAAGTCGACGCCGTCCACCGAGACCGAGACCCCCCAGGGCCCGGTTAGGCGGACGAGCCGCGCGTAGACCCCTCCCCAGTCGAGGGTGGAACCCCGAGTCTCCCGTGGGAGGGAGACGTCCCCACCACCGTCCAGGAGGACCGCCGACGACCGGCTCGTCAGGAGGATCGGCGACCGGGCGGTAGGGGTGGGATCGGCGGTCGAGGGCAGCGTCAGAGCCGGACCCCCGGCCGCGCGAGATCGCTGAACTCGAACCAGACCAGTGGGGGGATCGCGAGGGAGGTGAGCTCGAGACGGACCGCGATCCGCTCGTCGGGCCGCGAGGGAATCACGGCCGCTTCGACCTCCGTCGGCATGCCCGGCCGGAGTTCGAGCGGCGTGGCGGTGGAGAGCTCGGCGAACCGTTGCCAGGAAACGCTTCCCAGGGCGCGGCATCGAACCATTTCGGGAGCGACCGCCGTCCCGTCCACCAACAGCCGTGCGGCCGCGAACGCGCCTGCGCGCAACGGAGGATTGTCCAGCACGAAGGCGATCCCGCTCGACGTGCGGCGGAGGGAGCCGGGCCGGTAGACCCCGCTCTCGACCGTCTCGGCGACCCAGAGCAGCGCCTCGAGGGAGTGGGACCCGAACTCCACCCCGACCGTCAGACCTTGACGAAGCAATGCGAGGACCGGACCGACCCGACGGTCGCTCACGTACGCGGCACGGTCCGCGCGTCTTTAGTCGTTCGGGCGCGGCCGGGCTTCGGTCAAGGTCCCGGGAGTCCCGGTTCGAGCGACGGCGACCGTCGCTCCGGCCGGGGGCTCCGGGGGTGGGGGAACGGGGGGGCGGGACCGAAAGGCGCACCGCGGTCCCCCTCCATCGCACGCCCCTTCGGCCACGGCGCAGCCGCCGTCTTCGGCACCCAGGGCGTCGACACTCGGAGGGACGCTCGTTCCCCCCCAAGTCCGACCGGTCCGTTCCGGGCTTCCACGGAACTTGGGAACGCCAGGGAACTATTTGGATATTGTAACGTTACAAGCATTACTCAAGTGAATTGCGGGTCGAAGACTCGCCGGGGCGGCCGAACAGCCGGACCGCGAGGCGGCCCTGGTGGGTGAGCTGTACGCGGGCTCGAGGGCCAGCCGCTTCGGCACGGACGAACCCCCACCGATGTTCGAGCGGGTCTAGCCGCCGACGTAGCCGCCCGTGGGCGGACTGGGAAGAGGCCGGGCGACCCCCCTCCGCGCCGGGGCGATCGAGCCCGAGTTCGCGGATCAGCTCGTGCTTGCGGAGGGAGCCCCCCCGCCGATCCAGCGCCTCCAGGACCGAGATCAGCTCCGCGGCCGGGGCCCGAAGCTCGTAGACGTTCACCGGGTCGACGCGTTCGACGACGTCGTGCACGGTCGCTACCTTGGGGGTGCGGTCGGAGTACCAGGCCCGGGAGACCTGGACGTAGTAGGGCTCACCCTTCCACAACATGCAGGCCAGCGTGCCGGCGATCGCCGTGATCTTGGTCCCCGTCGAGACATTGACTCGGAGGGGGATCACGTCCGGTGCGTTCCGGACCGTCCGGCCCTCCGACTCGAAGATCGTCCGGAGGGAGCCGAGCGCGCCGAAGACGTCCCAGAGCTCCGTTCGGACGACGCGCACGTCGATCGGCCAAGCAGCGCGCCGGAGCCGCCGGGTCACCTCTTCCACGAACGGCGCGGCCGCATCCCGCTCGGCTCGGGTCAGGAGGTAGACGCGGTCGGCCCGGTCGGTGAGGAGCGGCTCGGTGATTCGTTCAACCTCGAACCCGACCGCCGCAACATGGACCCGGGCGCGGGGGTCGCCGGTCCGGGAGCCGTCTCGCCGGACGGTCGATCGCGGAGGGCCCGGCACGAGTCGGTCAGCACCAGGAGTGGTTTGAACCTAGGGGGCTCCTTTGAAGGGTGGCGGACGTCCTGAGCTCCGTGGCCCCTCGGATTTCTCCTGGCGGACCCCACTTGCGCTCCCCGCAAGGGGAGAGCCCAGCCGAAACGATTTATCGGCTCCCGAGTCGGCCTGACGGGCCCGGACGGAACCGACGGTGACGACGCCCCGAACCTTGGAGGCGGCGCTAAGCGCCCGCCCGCTCTTCTTTGAGCCGGTTCCCCCCACCGCCCGGCTGCAGCCGGCCCGTCTCGAGGAGCGTATCGAGGCGGTGGCCCGGATGGTCGCGGCGATCCCTCGGCTCGATGCGCTCGTCATCCCCGAGCTGGTCGACGAGAACCACGAGGGCCGGCCGCACTATCGGTCGGGTGACGTCCGCTCATTCGCCCTATCGCTCCAAGAGCGGACGGGGCGACCCGCGATCGTGAACAAGGTGGTGGCGTACCTCGACCCCTCGGGCGCCGTGGAACGATGGGCCGAAGAGACGACGTCGCTCGGCATCCGCTACGCGGTACTGGTCGGCGGAGCCAGTCGGTACATTCCGTACCCCGGCCCCTCGGTCGCGGAGGCAAATCGAGCCTGCCGTCCGATCCTCCAGCGGGCGGGCGGTGCCGTGGGGAACATCGCGATACCCCAGCGGGTCGGGGAGCCTCATCGGATGCTCTCCAAGACCCGGGTCGGGGCCGCCTTCTTCACGACGCAGATCCTCTTCGATGCGGAGCAGGTCGTTCAGATGGTACGCCAGTACGACCTCCTCTGCCGGCAGGCCGCCATCCCTCCGGGGGCGGTCCTCCTGAGCGTCGCTCCGATCTCGGACGAGCAGGATATTGAGTTCGTCCGATGGCTCGGGGCGGACCTCCCCGAGCCCGTGGAGCGGGCGATCCTCGAGGGCGACGACGCGGAGGCGCTCCGCCGCAGTGAGGCCCGGGCGCTCGCGGTGTGGGACGAGGTCGCCCGGACGGCCCGGGCCGAGGAGCTCGAGGTCCCCCTGGGGGTGAACGTCGAGCAGATCTCCGCGCGCCATCTCGAACCGGCGGGGCATCTGCTGCAAGAGTTCGCGCGTCGGCTCGAACCGACGGCGCCCGGTTCCCGAGCGAAGTCCTCGGACACGGCCGGGTCGCACGGCCGAATACGGTCTCATCGGGCCGGCGATCGGTGACCGAAGTCCCGGCTAGCTCGACCCCCCTCGAACTCGACGTCGGCCCCCCGGAGCACGGAGAGGTAAGAGAACCGACGCCGATTCCGCCCCCCGAACCATCGGTCCTCGCCGAGCGCGACGCCCACCGCGTCCACGCCCAGCTCCTCGATCTCCGGAGCGTTCTTGACCCCCGGATTGAGTCCGAAAGTGAGGGCGACCGGGCGGTCTCGTCCGCCCCCTCCGTGAGCGTACGCCTCCGCGAAAGACTCCCCGCCCCGCTCGAACGAGAAGCTCCGGAGCCGACCGCCGGCGAACACAAACCGAGCCCCCTCCCGGATCGACGGTTCGGCAAAGCGGTCGTAGTTCGGGCGGTTCGCCTCCCAGACCCCACCGGCCGAGCCGTCCATGATGGCGCTCGCCACGAGGCCGGTGGGGAGGTCGGTCCAGAGCGGGCCCCCGCGCGCCGAATGGCGATCGAGCCGCCCGTCCTCGAGGGCCCACCGCCCCGAGACCAGCCGGACCACGAGGTCGGTACCGTTCGGATGCCGGATTCGGACCCGTCGGGCCCGGGCGAGGCGGCGAACGAGCCGTACGCCGGCGCTCGCCAGTCGCTCCGGCGCGACGCGGCTCGCCAGGAGCATCTGGCGCCGCCAGCCCTCGAGGTCGACCCGGTAGCGGTGCGCCGCGGAGGGCGTTACGCCGGCGATCCGAAGCCTGACCACCCTCATTCGAGAGCTTCGGGCGTTCCGCGACCATGGCGCGGGGTGCCGCTCGAGGACGGTCGCGAGCTCTACCGGCGGCAGGCCGAAGAGCCGGGGGAACGCCTCCGGTCCCGGGAGATAAACGTAGGCGCCGCCCAACTGGGCGAGCGCGGGCATCGTGCGGGGCGCCCGGCCCCGGGGAAGGAGGCGCAGGGATCGGAAGAACGCTTCCTCGTCCTCGACGATCAGGGCTGGGTCGGCGTGTCGCCGGCGGGCTTCGACCACGAGCGAACGCGCCCACGGAAGGGCGTGGCTCCACGCTTCGATGCCGACGCTCTCTCCCGGTCGAACTTTGAGAACGCGGTCGAGGACAAATCGGGCCAGCACGTCCTCAGGAAGCGCCGGCAACGTCCTGCTCAAGCGGTCGACGGACTCGGGGGCACGAGGTGATGGGGATGGCGGTGGCCGGTCCGACCGCCCGCGACCGCCGGCGTGGCCGCAAGCCATCCGCCCTCGAGCACGCCCTTCACGCCCCGGAGGTCCACCGCGGCCGCCTCGACCTCCCGGCGGCGGCCGAGCAGGACGACGACCTCTGCGCACGCATCCCCTTCGAGGTGCACGTGCGTCGTCGAGCGGATGTGCTCGCCCCAGCGGTGCTCGGCCGCCGTGAGGCGGCGGAGCACGTTCGGAGCCGAATGGCGATCCAGCAGCGCCACGACGCCGAGAGCGTCTGCGTCGGGGTCGGCGAGCACGCGGTCGGAGAGTTCCTTCCGGATCAGGGCGCGTATCCCGTCCGAGCGGCTCGGGCTGTTCCGCTCCCGTACCCATCGGTCGAGCAGACCGAGGAGCTCCGGCTCGAGCGAGACCCCGACACGGACGACCCGTGAGGTCATGGGTTCGCTCCCGGGGAGGCGGCCGGCGGGGGACCTAGACCGATCTCTTCGTACCGTCTTCGCCGGTAGATCGCCATGGCGACGGCCCAGGTGACGACGAAGAGGGCGATGATCCCGAACCCGACGTACTGCCACGCGGTCTCGCTGTTCAGGGCGTTGAGCGGCTCCCAGAACGGCCCCGAGAGGCCGAGCTCGCTCGAGATCACCATCAGGACCTCGAGGCTCCCGATCAGGAAGGCGACCAGGACCGAGATGATCGTGATCGTGAGGTTGTAGTAGACCTTCCGGATCGGCTTGAGGAACGCCCAGCCGTAGGCGTAGCGCATCGCGATCCCGTCCGTGGTGTCGACCGCGACCATCCCGCAGGTGAAGAGGAACGGCATGAGGAGCGCGGTCCAAACCGGCACCTGGGCGACCCCCTGGGTGAGGCCGAGGGTGACAACGATCACGAGGACCTCGCTCGCCGTGTCAAAACCGAGCCCGAACAGCACCCCGACTGGGTAGATATGCCAGGGTCGGCGCACGATCCGGAAGAGCCCGCCAAAGACCCGGTTCATGAATCCGCGGCGGTTGAGCTGCTCTTCGAGCTCCACCTCCGAAAGGTGCCCCGAGCGCAGTCGCCGGAAGATCCGGTAGATCTCGACCACGATGACGAGATTGATGAGCCCGATCACCCACAGGAACGCCCCGGAGATGATCGTGCCCGCCAGGGAGCCGAACGCCGAGAACGCCTCGCGGGCGCCGTTCACCGACTTGACGGCGAGAACGAGCGCGACGACCAGTCCGATGACGATGGACGAGTGGCCGAGGGAGAACCACGTCCCGACGGTGAGAGGTCGCTCGCCGTCCTGGAGCAGATTGCGCGTCGTGTTATCGATCGCGGAGATATGGTCGGCGTCGACCCCGTGGCGCAGGCCGAGCGTGTAGCTCAGCACCCCGAGCGGGAGCAGCAGCGCATAGCGGCCGGCCGCGACCCATAGAAAGCTGAAGGCGACCACCGTCGCCGACGCGATCCCGAGGTAGATCCCGACGACCACGACTCGCTCTCTGAGGGTGAGGACGCTCCTCGAGCCCGCTCCGGTCAACGATGGGGCGGTCTCGAGCCCCGGGGCGGTCGGCACGGCCGAACCTACCGACCGGCCCTTCTTATCGTTATGTCGTCCCCAAAATTCGTAACACTATCGCGCCGGTCACTGGAGCGCTCGAGTCAGCCCGGTGGTCGCGGCGGCAAGGTCGTCGTAGTGGAGGAGAAAGATCGTGTCCGTGTAGCAGGAGAGCGCCTCCACGATGTTGATCCCCTGCGCGGCGAGGATTCCCGTGAGATGGCGCAGCAGGCCGGGGGTCTCCTCGATGCTCTCCGGGCTGGTCACGGCGACCTCGATGAGGCCCTTACGGACCGAGATGATCTGACCCTCGCGCAGCGCGCGGGTAACGCGCGGGATCGAGTCCTCATCAACGATGATCACCGTTCCCCGGCTGACCTGTATCAACCGGCAGAGCGAGTTCTCATCGAGCAGTTCCTCGACCACGTCACCCAGCCGCTGAAGCACGTCGACGCCTTGGGTGACCGTGAGAGCCGCGACCTTCGTCCGGGTCTCGATCCGGCTCTTGCGGAGGACCCGGCGAACCCCGCTCTCGCGGAACGCCTCGCCGCCCCGGGGGTAGCGGCGGCACGCGACCAAGATGGCGTCGGTGGACGCGAGCCCGAGCTCCTCCTGGATCCGGCGGGCGATCGCGGAGTAGTTGCCGATCCGCAACCGGATCGCGTCCGCGATCACCGGGTGCGCGTCCAAGTACTCGCGGACCTGGCGCGCGGTAGAGCCATCGGGCATGTTTGTTCTATTCCGGACAATTTTGCCCAGCAGTGTCCCGTGACGGTCACATCCTATAAATTGGTGCCGACCGGTCGGGACCTCGTTCGGAGCCGCGCGTGACGAAGTCGAAGGTGGTCCTGGCGTATTCCGGCGGGCTTGACACCTCGGTGGCGATCCCCTGGCTGAAGGAGTCGAAGGGGGCAGAGGTCGTGGCCGTGACCGTCGATGTCGGCCAGCCGGTCGACCTCGAGCGGGTCCGCCAGAAGGCGCTCGCGTCCGGCGCCGCGAAGGCCTACGTTGCGGACGTACGCGCGGAGTACGCGAGGGAGTTCCTCGGTCCGGCGCTGCGGGCGAACGCGCTCTACGAGGGGGTGTACCCGCTCAGCACCGCCCTCGCCCGGCCGTTGATCGCGCGGCACCTGGTCTCCGTAGCCAAGGCCGAAGGGGCCGGGTTCGTCGCCCACGGGTGCACGGGGAAAGGGAACGACCAGGTACGGTTCGACCTCTCGACGACCGCGCTCGCGCCCGAGCTCGAGGTCGTCGCTCCTGCCCGGGAATGGGGGATGACGCGAGAGGAGGAGATCGCGTACGCCGCGGCCCACCACGTCCCGGTCGACGCAACGAAATCCTCACCCTACAGCACGGACGAGAACCTCTGGGGTCGGTCGGTCGAGTGCGGGATCTTGGAGGACCCTGCGGTAGAACCTCCCGAGGAGGTCTACGGCTGGACCCGGTCGCCGGCGGCCGCCCCGGACGTTCCGGAGTATCTGACCATCTCTTTTGAGCAGGGGCTCCCCGTGGCCCTCGGCGGTCGGGAGCTCCCCCTCCACGAGCTCATCGCCGAGCTGAACCGCCTGGCGGGGGCTCATGGCGTGGGCCGGATCGACCATCTCGAGTCCCGCGTGGTCGGCATCAAGTCCCGCGAGGTCTACGAATGCCCCGCCGCCGTGGTACTGATCGCCGCGCACCAGGCGCTCGAGGCGCTCGTCCTGCCCCGGGACCTCCTGGACTTCAAGCGGGGGGTCGAGCAGCGCTACGCGCAGCTGGTCTACGACGGCCTCTGGTTCACTCCGTTGAGGGAAGCGCTCGACGCGTTCGTGGGGTCGACCCAAGAACGGGTTTCGGGAGAGGTCGCGATGAAGCTTTTCAAGGGAGCCGCCCGGGTCTCCGGGCGTCGATCCCCGAATGCCCTGTACCAGGGGGCGCTCGCGACGTACTCTTCGGGCGACCAGTTCCGGCGACAGATGGCGGAGGGGTTCATCTACGTCTGGGGGCTCCCCACGCGCACCTGGGCGGCGATCGGGAGCCGGGCCTCTCCAACGCTCTCGGCCGCGACAGCTCCGCGTCCCTGAGAAGGACCGGCCTCCTCGCTCATGTCGGATCCTCCTCCGCCGCCGTCCTACGTTCGCGTCCCCAGCGTGCGGTTCCTCGGTTCGCTCGAGGTCGACCAGGCGCTCGCCCGGTGCGACCTCGCCGGAAGTGTCGCGCACGTGGAGATGCTCGCCCGAGCCGGGCTCATCTCGCCGCCGGAGCGGACCCAGCTTCTCGAGGGACTACGACGTCTCGGACGCGAGGTCGCCACGGGTACGTTCCCGTGGCGGGCGGAGCTCGAGGACGTCCACACGAACCTCGAGTCGCGCCTGACGGAGCTTATCGGGCCAGCGGGGGGGAAGCTCCACACCGCCCGGAGCCGCAATGACCAGGTCGCGCTCGACGAGCGGCTCTTCCTTCGGAGCGCAGTAGCCGAGGTCGTTCACGGACTTCTCGCCCTCGAGACCGCTATCCTGGCCCGAGCTCGGACCGAGGCGGGCACGCCGATGCCGGGCTACACGCACCTCCAGCGGGCGCAACCGGTGACGGTCGGGCACTGGCTTCTTGCCCACTTCTGGCGGTTCGAGCGCGACCTGGACCGCCTGCGCGCCACGATGGCGCGCGCGAACGTCTCGCCGCTCGGCGCCGGAGCCATCGCGGGCTCGACCCTCCCGATCGACCCGGCGTTCGTCGCCGAGCGGCTCGGGTTCGACCGGCCGTTCGAGAACTCGATGGATGCGGTGAGCGACCGCGACTATTTCGCCGAGCTCCTGTTCGACCTGAGCCTCCTTGCCGTTCACTTGAGCGCCGTCGGGGAGGAGGTGGTGCTCTACGCCACCAAGGAGTTCGGGTTCCTCGAGCGCAACTCCGCCCTCGGGTCCGGCAGCAGCCTGATGCCGCAGAAACGCAACCCCGACGTCGCCGAGCTGGTGCGGGGGAAGACGGGGCGGGTTGTGGGAGACCTCGTTGCGCTGCTGACGACCCTCAAGGGGCTTCCGCTCAGCTACGACCGGGACCTGCAGGAGGACAAGGCGCCGGTCCTCGACGCGGTCCGAACGGTCTCGTCAGTCCTCGACGCGACGCGCTCCCTGGTCGAGGGCCTTACGTTCATCTCCCGTCCCCTGGAAGCCGCGGTGGCAGACCCCGAGCTTTTCGCGACCGACCTGGCGGAGACCCTAGTGGGCCGCGGGGTTCCGTTCCGGACGGCGCATGAGACCATCGGCGCCCTCTACGCCGGAGGCTCCCCTCCGGGTCCCGAAGCACTCGCGGGCGCTCTCGGACCTTCGACGAGCTTGTCGGCTTCCCCGTTCGACCCCGTTCGCTCCTTGGACCGCCGGGCCTCCCCCGGCGGCCCCGGTCCGGTGGCGGTCGGCCACCAGATCGCGACCGCGGAGTCCCGGCTCGCCGGCCACCGCGCCTTCCTCTCCTCGCTCGACCGCCAGGTCGGGCTGATCGAGGAGCTACTCAGCGAGGATCAGCGATGACGCAATGCCCAGAGTGTGAGGCGACCGTGGAGAACCGAACGATGGTGACCGGCGAGATCTTTCCGTGCCGGGACTGCGGGACCGAGCTCGAGGTCATGAGCAGCGACCCGTTCACCGTGGAGCCCGCCCCGAAAGAGGCCGAGGACTGGGGTGAGTGACGGGTTCCGGCTCGGGATCTTCTACACGATCATCCGCCCTGAGGAGAAGTGGCTCCTCGCGGCGGCCGAGGCGAGGGGTATCCCGGTCGAACGGTGGGACGACGGCGAGGTGACGTTCGGCCTCGAAACCCCTGCGGGTCTCCCGGACGTCGTGCTCAATCGGTCCGTCAGTCACTCCCGCGCGACCTACGCCGGATGGTGCTTCGCGCACTACCGCGTGCCGACCGTGAACCGTCCGGAGGTGCTCGACCTCGCGGGGGACAAGATCCGGACCTCGCTCTGCCTCGCGGAGCACGGGGTCCCGACCCCGAGGACCCAGGTCGCCCTTTCGCCCGAAGCGGCGATCCGGGCGGTCGAGGCCATCGGCTACCCCGCCGTACTCAAGCCGTCCGTGGGCTCCTGGGGTCGCCTGATGGCCAAGGTCGACGACCGCGAATCCGCGGTCCAGTTGATCGAGCACAAGAGCGCGCTCCCCGCCCCGATCCACTCGATCTTCTACGTGCAGGAGTACGTGCCCAAACCCGACCGGGACCTGAGGGTGTTCGTGGTCGGCGAGGAGCCGGTGGCCGCGATGTATCGCCGGTCGACCGAGTGGCGCACCAACGCCGCACGGGGCGGCTCGGTGGAGGCCGCGCCGTTGACCCCGGAGCTGACCGAGCTGTCGCTACGCGCGGCCCGAGCCGTCGGGGGCGGGGTGCTAGCGGTGGACCTGATGGAGTCGCCGAACGGCCTGGTCGTCCACGAGGTGAACCCGACCCCTGAGTTCAAGGCGCTCACCGGCGCCACCGGGGTGGACATCGCGGCGAAGATCGTCGACTACGCGGTCGAGGTCGGCCGGCGATGAAGGTCGGAATCGTCGGTGGGTCCGGGTACGTCGGGGGTGAACTCCTCCGCCTCCTGCTCCGTCATCCGGCGGCCGAGGTCGTCCAGGTCACGTCGGACTCGATGGCCGGGCGGCCGATCGGGCGGGCCCATCCGAACCTGCGAAAGGTCAGCCCGTTGACCTTCGTTCCGCATTCCGAGCTCAAAGCGGCCGACGTGACGTTCGTCGCGACCCCCCACGGCGAATCGATGGGACGGACCCCCGAGCTGCTCGCGAGCGGCGGGATCGTCATCGACCTCTCCGCGGATTTTCGCCTTCGCGACCCCGCGATGTATCCGAAGTATTACCGGGCAGAGCACCCGCGTCCCGACCTCCTCGCCCAGGCGGTCCTAGGGCTCCCCGAGCTGTATCGCGAGCCGCTGAAGCGCGCCTCGCTGATCGCGGTGCCGGGATGCATCTCCACGGCGGCCATCCTCGCCCTCCGACCGCTCACCGTCGGCGGCTGGACCGGCCCGTCGCCCGTCGTCGTCGATGCGAAGAGCGGTTCATCGGCCAGCGGCCGGGATTCTGGTCCGGCCGGGCTTCACGCCGAACGTTCCGGGGTGATGCGGGCCTACGCGCCCGAAGGGCACCGTCACACCGCCGAGATCGAGCAGGAGACCGGGGCGCGCGTCGCGCTGTCCTGCCACGGTGTCGAAGCGGTCCGGGGCGTGCTCGCTACGTGTCACGCGTTCCTATCGAGACCGGTCGACGAAAAGGATCTTTGGCGGGCCTACCGGGCCGCGTACGGGACCGAGCCGTTCGTCCGTATCGTCCACGAGTCGGACGGCCTGTACCGCGAGCCCGAACCGAAGATCCTCGCCGGCACCAACTTCTGTGATGTCGGTTTCGCGCTCGACCGCCATGCCGACCGCGTCGTCGCGATCTCCGCGCTCGACAACCTGATGAAAGGGGCCGCGGGGGCCGCGGTCCAGTGCTTCAACGTCCGCTTCGGCCTTCCCGAGACCACTGGCCTCGAGTTCCTCGGGCTGCACCCGATCTAGGAGGGTGGATGACGCTGGTCGTCAAGGTCGGCGGAGCGGTCGGGAACTCCGCCGAGCCCGTGCTCGCGGACCTCGCACGCCGCTCGGACTTCGTGCTGGTCCACGGGGGGTCCGCCGAGGTCGACCGCCTGGGCGAGGCCCTGGGTCGCCCGTCGGAGTACTACACGTCTCCGAGCGGGGTCGTTTCCCGGCGGTGCGACCCGGCGCACCTCGAGATCGTTCTGCTCGCGCTTTCGGGAAAGGTGCAGACCGAGCTCGTGAGCGCGCTCGTCCGCCTGGGCCGTCGACCGGTCGGTCTCTCCGGGGTCGACGGACGCCTGCTCCTCGCCCGTCGGAAGGAGGGGATCCGTGCCGTGGTCGATGGCCGTGTGGTCCACCTCGCGGATGACCAATCCGGAACGCTCGAGTCGGTGAACGCGGACCTCCTCCGGCTGCTGCTGAACGGGGGGTTCACCCCGGTGGTCGGTCCTCCTGCCGTCACCGCGGGCGGCGAGGTCGTGAACGTCGACGCCGACCGGGCCGCGGCACGCGTGGCGGCGGCCCTGGGGGCCGAGGCGCTGCTGCTGCTCACGAACGTCCCGGGTCTCTTGAGAGATGTCCGCGACCCCTCAAGCCGGATCCCTCGCGTCACCCGGTCCGGTCTCGAGGAGGCGCTGTCGTTCGCGCAAGGGCGGATGCGCAAGAAGCTCGTGGCGGCGCGCGAAGCGCTGGACGGAGGTGTACCCCGGGTCGTCATCGCACCCTCGAGCGGCCCGTCCCCGGTCGAGCGCGCTCTTTCCGGTCAGGGGACCGTGATCGAATGAGCGGGTCCGAGCTCACCGGGACGCGGGAGTTCGGCGTCCGGACCGCCGCCCGGCGGAACCTCGTGCGCGGCGAGGGCGCCCGACTGTACGACGCGAGCGGTCGCGTCTACCTCGACCTGGGCGCGACCCACGGGGTCGGCAATCTCGGGGCCTCCCACCCGGCGGTCGTTCGCGCGATCGAGGCGCAAGCTCGCGAGCTCATCCATCTCGGCAGCGGCTACGCGAACCCCGTGCGCACGGCATTCCTCGACCGGCTCGCGGCGCTCTTGCCCCGGTCCCTGAGCCGGGTCTTTCTCTCGAACTCGGGCACGGAGGCGGTGGAGGCGGCGATCAAGATCGCGCGCAGCGCGACCGGGCGGTCGAAGGTCGTGGCCGCTCTACGCGGATTCCACGGTCGGACCTACGGGTCGCTCAGCGCGACCTGGCGACGGGAGCTCCGCGAGCCGTTCGAGCCGCTGGTCCCGGACTTCCTCCACGTCCCGTTCAACGATCCGGGGGCGCTCGAGGGCGCGGTCGACGAATCCACCGCGCTCGTCCTCCTCGAACCGGTGCAGGGGGAGGGCGGCGTCCACGTCGCGACGCGCGAATTCCTCGCCGCGGCCCGGTCCGTGACCGAGCGGACGGGCGCCCTGCTGGCGTTCGATGAGGTGCAGACCGGGATCGGTCGTACCGGCCGGCTGTTCGCCTTCGAGCACTGGGGGATCGTTCCGGACGTGCTGCTGCTCGCGAAGTCCCTCGCGGGCGGGCTCCCGATCGGCGCGACCGTCACCACCGAGGACGTCGCCCGCCGGTTCCGCGGGAGCCACCACTCGACGTTCGGCGGCTCCCCGCTCGTATGCGCTGCCGGGCTAGCGGTCCTAGAGACCGTCGTCCGCGATCGGCTCCCCGAGAGGGCGGAGCGGTTGGGGGAGCTGGCGTTCGACCGCCTCCGCCCGCTCGTACCCGACCACGCCCGAGACCTGCGGGGACTCGGCCTCTTGATCGGTCTCGAACTGAGGGAGAAGGTCGCGCCGTACCTCGAAGCCCTCGAGTCGAAGGGGTACCTGGCGATCCCGGCCGGTGCGACCGTGCTCCGCCTCCTGCCCCCGCTCGTGATCGGCGAGGAGGAGTTCGCGGCGGGGCTCGACGCGATCGTCGAGGTGGTCGGCCATGGATGAGCTGGACACCCTCGAACGGCTTGTGCGCCGCTACAGCCCCTCCCGACGGGAGGCTCCGGCGGTCTGGGAATTCGTCCGGCTCGCCCGGTCCCTCGGATACTCGGCGCGGATCGATGCCGCGGGGAACGGGATCGCGGCCCGGGGCCGGGGGCGCCCCCGGCTCTGGTTCCTCGGGCACATCGATACGGTCGAAGGCGAACTCCCCGTCCGCCGGGTCCGCGACCGACTGTACGGCCGGGGTGTCGT
>DAHVAA010000060.1 GCA_027314845.1 Thermoplasmata archaeon
GATGACGAACGCGTTACTGCCCGCGTTTCGCTTATAAGGAGGACCTCAGTGCCGGGCCGAGGCACATCCGATGGAGATGCAACCGGGCCAGATGGCCTACGACCGGGCGATCACCGTCTTCTCTCCGGACGGCCGGCTCTTCCAGGTCGAGTACGCTCGCGAGGCGGTACGGCGCGGGGCCACCACCGCCGGCGTCGTCTACTCGAACGGGGTTGTGCTCATCGCCGACCGCCGGATCCCGAACCCGAAGCTCGCCGAGCCGTCGAGCTTGGAGAAGATCCACCAGATCGACGAGAACATCGCGTGCGCGACCGCGGGGTTGGTGGCGGACGCGCGTGTGCTGGTCGACTACGCGCGCCTTTCGGCCCAGATCAATCGCGTGACGTACGCCGAGCCGATGTCGGTCGAGCTGCTCGTGCGACGGATCTGTGACTACAAGCAGCAGTACACCCAGTTCGGGGGCGTTCGCCCGTTCGGCACCGCGCTCCTGGTGGGCGGTTACGACGATTCGGGGATCCACCTGTTCGAGACGGAGCCCTCGGGGTCGCTCACGAGCTTCAAGGCGGCGAGCACCGGTGGCAACAAGGGCCCCGTGATGGAGCTGTTCGAGCAGAAGTACCGCGCCGGGATGGACCGGGATTCCGCGATCCTCCTCGCGCTGGAGGGCCTGCGCGCAGGGCTCGACGAGGGCGGAAGCCTGGCCCAGGTCGAGGTCTGCACCGTCGAGCGGGACGTCGGCATGACCCGGCTTCCGGCCGAGGAGATCCAGAAGTACGTCGCCCGACTCCCCCCCGCCGGGCAAACGGGTAAGAGCGGTCGCGCCTAATCCGGACGCACCGCGAAGCCCCCTATGGTCAAGGTCGACGACGCCGTCATCGCCCGCTGGGAGACCGGGGGATCGCGCTTCGAGGTCCTGGTCGACCCGCAGGCGGTCCAGGACCTGAAGGACGGCAAGGACGTCGACCTCTCCGACAAGCTCGCTCTGGAGCAGGTGTTCAAGGACGCGAAGAAGGGCGACAAGATCAGCGACGAGCACCTCGAGAAGACGTTCCGTACCCGGAACATCGCCGCGATCGCGAAGCAGATCATCCTGAAGGGCGAGGTCCAGGTCACCACGGAGCAACGCCACCAACTCCAGGCCTCGAAGCATCGCCAGATCGTCGCCGTGATCGCGCGGAATGCGATGAACCCCCAGACGGGAGCCCCGCACCCCCCGGCCCGGATCGAGTCGGCGATGCTCGAGGCGAAGGTTCACATCGACCCGTTCAAACCGGTCGACGCGCAGGTCCAGGAGGTGCTCGCCAAGTTGCGACCCCTCATCCCGATCCGGCTCGACGTGGCGAAGGTTCGGGTCAAGCTGCCCGGTCAGTTCTATCCCCGCGTCATCGGCGAAGTGAAGGGGCTCGGTAAGCTGCTCGAGGAACAGTGGCTCTCCGACGGGAGCTGGAGCGGGGTCGTTGAGATCCCCGCGGGCATGCAGACCGAGCTTTACGAGAAGCTCAGCGCCCGGACGAAGGGCGCCGCCGAGACCGCTTTGGTTAAATAGGCTACGCCCGTCGCGCGCCCCGGTGCAGCAGGTAACATGTCACGAGGCCATCGGCCCGGCCACCGACGGCGTGGCCGCGAGGGAGACTCCTCGCCCCCGTCGGGCGAACGGGTGCTAGTTCTTCCCGGTGAAGAGATCGACAGCCACGGCCTGAAACCCGGACCCGGGACCTATCGGGTCGGTGGGAAGGTCTACGCGAGCGTTCTCGGTCTGCTCTCCCCCCGGCCGCCGCTCGTCCAGGTCGTCGCCCTCTCGGGCCGGTACATCCCCCATCCGCACGACGTGGTCGTCGGGATCGTCACGGACGTCCAGACGACGTTCTGGCTGCTCGATATCGGCGCTCCCCGCTGGGCGCCGCTCCACATGACCGGCACCCCCTGGAAGGTCGACATCGGGGAGACCGACCGTTACCTTCGGGTGGGCGATGCCGTCATCGTCGAGGTCGAAAGCCTCGAAGCCACGGGCCGCATCGGGGTCACGATGAACGGCGAGCGGCTCGGCAAGCTCGAGGGGGGCACGATCGTGCACATCTCGCCGGCCCGTGTTCCGCGCGTCGTGGGCCGCGGGGGCTCGATGATCCAGACGATCATGCGGCACACCGGGGCAAAGATCTCGGTGGGCCAGAACGGACGCGTGTGGGTCGATGGGACCCCCGACGCGATCCGACGGGTCTCGGAGGTGCTCCGCCTCATCGATGAGGACGGGCAGCGACCCGGTCTGACCGAGCGCGTCGAGAGCTACCTTCTTGCCACGCTGCCGACCAGCGAGGTCGGTCCCGAAGAGCCGCCCCGGGAGAGCGCGCACCGCGACCGGGCCGACGACGAGGGGCCCGAAGCGGACGAGGAAGAGTCTGACGGCGTGGAGCGTCCGGAGGAACCGGGCGCCGAGCCGTAACCGATCAAGTTCGAGGAGAGAGAGAACTATGGGAAACGTAGGCGCGAAGGAAGTGCCGGTCCTCCTGAGCCCGGAAGGGCTGCGGATCGATGGCCGGAAGCTCGACGAACTCCGGTCGATCCGGATCGAGGCGGGACCCCTCCACCAGGCCGATGGCTCGGCGTTCGTGGAGTGGGGAGCGAACAAGGTGATGGCCGCGGTCTACGGGCCGCGGGAGGTCCATCCCCGCCACCTGCAGCAGAACGACAAGGCGGTCATCCAGTGCCGCTACAACATGGCGGCGTTCTCGGTCGACGAGCGCAAGCGCCCGGGACTCGACCGCCGCTCGCAGGAGATCTCCAAGGTGATCGGGGAAGCGTTCGAGTCGGTCGTCTTCGCCGAGGAGTTCCCCCGGACGAGCATCGACATCTACATCGAGGTCCTTCAGGCGAACGCGGGAACCCGGTGCGCGGGTCTCGTGGCGGCATCGGTCGCCCTCGCGGACGCCGGAATTCCCATGGTCGACCTTCTGCCCGCGGTCGCGGTCGGGAAGGTTGGCGGCGCGATCGCGCTCGACCTCAAGAAGGAAGAGGATAATTTCGGGGAGGCCGACCTTCCGATGGCGCTCGTTCCCCAGTCCGGGCGGCTGGTGCTCCTCCAGATGGAGGGCCACATGACCGAAGAGGAGCTGGCCCGTTCGCTCGACCTCGGCGTGAAGGGCTGCCGGGACATCTACGAGAAGATGAAGGAGGCGTTGCGCACGAAGTACTCACCGCGGCCCGTCGAGGGAGGGGTCGCATGAGCGCCGAAGCCGCCGCGGAGATCCGCACGACCCATATCCTCGACCTCGCGGCCGGGGGTAAGCGGCTCGACGGCCGAGCGCCGGACGAGTATCGCGCGATCTCGATCACGCCGGGGTACGTCGCCACGGCGGACGGGTCGGCGCTGGTACGCCTCGGCGACACCGCCGTGCTCGCCGGCATCAAGCTCGAGCCGGGCAAGCCGTTCCCCGACACGCCGAACGCCGGCGTGCTCACCACCAATGCCGAGCTCGTCCCTCTCTCGAACTCGGCGTTCGAGCCCGGACCGCCCCAACCCGGGGCGATCGAGGTCTCGCGGGTCGTCGACCGAGCGATCCGCGCGGCCGAGACGATCGACCTCACCCGCTTGTGCGTGACCCCGGGAGAGAAGTCCTGGGTCTGCTACACGGACGTCCACGTCCTCGACCACGACGGCAACCTCATCGATGCCTCGCTGCTCGCGGCCGTGACGGCGCTCGCCC
This sequence comes from Thermoplasmata archaeon, assembly GCA_027314845.1. Next base: position 3,702 of record DAHVAA010000060.1, read on the forward strand.
ATGCGACGGTCCCCGCGAAGCGCTTCGCGGTCGCGGAGGCTGACTACCCCCTCGCGGTCCAGCACCTGCCGATCGAGTGCACGTTCGTCCGACTCGGGGATACGATCGTGGTCGACCCGACGTTCGACGAAGAGCGGGCGGCCCAGGGACGACTCACGGTCGCCACGGACGAGGCCGGTCGGGTCGTGGCGATGCAGAAGGGGCTGGTCGGCGCCTTCTCGCCCGAGGATGTCAAGGACATCGTCCGTCGTGCTTTCCGCCACGGAGACCGACTGCGCGCGCTCGCGAAGGGAGGTCCCTCAGCATGAGCAAGCGAACGAAGAAGGTCGGGCTCACCGGTTGGATGGGGCCGCGCTACGGGATCCGCATCCGCCGGCGCGTCCTCGAGATCGACCGGGCACGGCAGCGCGACGCTCCCTGCCCCCGCTGCTCGACCGTGACCCTACATCGGGTCGCCTCGGGGGTCTTCGAGTGCCGCCGGTGCGGCACCCGTTTCGCGTCGAACGCCTATGTGTTCCAGGCTCCCCCGCCGATCACCCGCACCGAACGGGAGACGGCCACGGGCAACGCTTAAGCCCGCCCGTCGGTCGTAGAGGACGATGTTCCGCTGCATCCGCTGCGGGGAGGCGCTCCCGTCGGACGCGAACCTCTTCGGGGTCCGCTGCGACAACTGCGGCGGGAAGATCTTCACGAAGGAACACCCCAACGTGAAGAAGGCCCTGAAGGCGCGGTAGGTCCGCCGCGCGCCGGGAGGGGCTCGGGGGACTCTCCCCCGGCCCCAAACATCTAATCCGAACGGCTCGTTCGATCCACGATGCGCCCGCCCGCGATCACCTTCCTCGGCGGCGTCCGCGAGATCGGCGGCAACAAGGTCCTGATCGAGGACGGGCCCGACCGTATCCTCTTCGATTTCGGTCCGTCGTTCTCCCCGCGGTTCGAGGAGTTCTACGTCGATTTTCTCCGACCACGGTCGACCTGTCCGGCCAAGGACCTTCTCGAGTTCGGCCTGATCCCCCGTCTCGAAGGATTGTACGCCCGGGAGGCGCTCGCCGACGCCGACCTGGGCTACGTTCCGCCCGAGGTGCACGGCATCTTCGTGAGCCACGCCCACGCCGACCACGCCGGCTACCTCGACCTGGTCGACCCCGAGATCCCGGTGTACGTGGGCGCCGGGACCCGGGAGATGATGGCGGCGATCGAGACGTCGACCGCGATGCGGTACGGGGAGCACGATTGGCGGGTGTTTGGGGACCGGAGCCCGATACGGATCGGGCGTCTCGAGGTCGTGCCATTCCCGGTGTACCACTCGATCCCGTTCGCCTACGGCTTCCTCGTCCGCACCTCGGAGGGGACGGTCGTCTACTCCGGCGACTTTCGCCACCATGGCCCGCGGGCCGCCGACACCCATGCGTTCTTCGAGGCCGCGGCCGCGGAGAAACCCCGTGCGCTGGTGGTGGAGGGGACGCGCGCCGGGCCCGACTCCCGACGCAACTTCTCCGAGGAGGGGGTACGGTCCGAGGTCGACCGGCTCCTCGAGCGACGTCGCTCGCTCGTGCTTGCCTGCACCTACCCGCGCGACGTGGACCGGCTGGTGACGCTCTACCGGGCCGCGCGCCAGGCCGACCGAGCGCTCGTCATCTCGCCCCGCACCGCGCACCTGCTCGAGGCGATCGCTCCACGCTTCGGGGCCGAGAAGTTCCCCACCCCCGGGTCAGCCGAGGGGCTCGTCGTCTACGAACGGAAGAAGAAGGTCTACTACAAGTGGGAGCGCCCGTTCCTCGATACCGCGATCTCGGCCGAGGACGTGCGCCGCGAGGGCGAGCGATATCTCCTCGCGCTGGACCTCCTGCACTTCCCCGAACTGATCGACCTTCGGCCTCCCGCGGGCGTTCCGTTCGTCCACTCGATGAGCGAGCCGTTCACCGAGGACGATGTGGACGACCGGGTCATGCACAACTGGCTCGACCATTTCGGGCTATCGTTCCACCAGTTGCACGCGAGCGGCCACGCTTCCGGGCCCGAACTTTACGAGCTCCTGAGGAAGGTCCGGGCGGAGTCCGTCTTCCCGATCCACACCGAGCATCCGGAAGCGTTCCGCACGGAGGTCCCCGGCGTCCGGCTTCCCGACCTCGGGGTCCGCTACCCCCTCGGTGGACCGGACGGCCGATAGGTTAAGCCCCCGAACCCCCTCGGCGCCGGGATGGCCTCCGAGCGACTCTCGACGGGGATCCCCTCCGTCGACCGGCTCCTCGGCGGGGGCCTGGAGACCGACGTACTCACCGAGGTCTACGGGGAGGGCGGGAGCGGCAAGACCCTCTTCTGCCTGGAAGTGGCGGTCCGCGTCGCCCGCGCGGACCGGTGGGTCGTCTACATCGACACCGAAGGCGTGAGCGTCGACCGCCTCCGCGCTTTGACCGGGGAGGACCTGGAACGGGTGCTTGGGCGCTTCCTTTTGTCCACCCCGAAGAGCCTCGAGGAGGAAGGAAAGGCGATCGCGACCGCCTGCTCGCTCGTTCGGGAGGGGAAACGGCCGATCGGGCTGCTCGTGGTCGACTCCGGGACCTTCTACTATCGGCTGTCGCTCTCGGGCCCGGACGAGGACGACGCGCGCCAGACCCTGTCGATCGCGGTCGCCGACCTGGTCGCCACCGCCGTTCAGCACGAGGTCCCGGTCCTCTTCACGAACCAGGTCTGGCGGAGCGTGCGGGACGGGACGCTCGAACCCCTGGGCGGCTCGTTCCTGAACCATGCCGCGAAGACGATCCTCCGCTTCGACCGCCTAGCGGGCAACCGACGCCGCGTGGTCCTCGTCAAGCATCGGTCCCTCCCCGAGGGGGCGGCCGAGTTCCGCATCACTTCCACGGGGCTCGAGGGCGGCAGCCCCGGTTGAAACGGAGATAAGCCCGGGCGCGACTCCCCCTAGGATGGCCGACCCCCTCCACTATTCTGACGTACCCACCCCGATCGGGACCTTTCGGGTCGTCTACCAGGGCCGCCGGGTGCGCGTGGTCGACCTGCTCGAGAAGGGGGTGGCCCAGACCGGGCTACCGAGCGCGGCGACGCGTCGCAAGCCGCCCTTTCCGCGAGAGAGCCCTCCCCGACAACTTCAGGAATACTTCCGAGGGAACCGGGACGATTTCGATGTCGAGCTCGATCCGGACTCGGACTCCTCGTTCGACCGGAAGGTCTGGGAGGTCCTCGGCCGCGTTCGGGCGGGGCAGACGGTCACCTACGGAGAGCTGGCGCGGCGCGCCGGGTTCCCCGGGTCCGCCCGTGCGGTCGGGGGGTCGATGCATCGCAACCCGATCCCGATCGTGATCCCGTGCCACCGTGTGATCGGTCTGGGTGGCTCGATCACCGGCTACGGGCTCGGTCTCTGGCGGAAGCGCTGGCTCCTCGACCACGAGGGGGCCTGGCCGATCCGCTCCCGTTCGGCCGAGGGCCCGCGCCCGCGCGGCCAGCGGACGCTCGACGCCCTGCTCGAGCCGCCGACCCCTCGCGCGGGCAAATCTACTACGTAGCGTAGTAGCTTAGCCGCGCCGAGCGGCCTCAATCCTACTACGATGCGTAGTAGGTAATCGACCGGGACCGGGACTGCTCGGGACCGGATCGGATGGGATCCGGGCGCTCAGCCGGAGTAATAGGCCGCGTCGTAAGGCTCGGGCTTGAGCCCGCGCCGCTGGCGGATCTCGGCGACGACCCCGGGCTGGAGTTCGCCCGGGACCGGCTCGAACCCCATCGACTCGGTCGCCCACAGGACCTTGCCCGCGGTGGCACTGCGGATGTCCGAGGCGAATCCGAACATCTCGGCGACCGGCACCTTGGCGACGATCGTCTGCAGGTCGCCGACGCTGGTCATGTCGAGGATCTCGCCCCGCCGCCGCTGCAGCTCGCGGGTCGCCCCGGCCAGGACCTCCTGAGGAACGTTGACCGTGACCTTCTGGAACGGCTCGAGGAGCAGCCGGTCACCGAGGACCATCGCGCCGTACATCCCCGAACGCGCGGCGGGGATCGTCTGGGCCGGTCCACGGTGGATCGAGTCCTCGTGGAGCTTCGCGTCGACCAGGCGCACCTTGAGACCGAAGACCTTCTCGTTCGCGAGCGGCCCGCGGTTCATCGCCTCCTTGAACGCGTCCACGATCAGGTCCATCGTCTCGTTGAGGTATTGGATCCCCTTCGTGACGTCGAAGAGGACGTTCGTCCCGTCGACCGCGATGATCCCCCGACCTTCGTCGCGAGAGACCCCGAGCTTCTCGAGCTTCGCGACGAGCGTCTTCGTATCCTTGAACGAGTTCCCCTGAGGGATCTCGCCGTCCTTGACCGCCTGGACGACCCCCTCGGGGAGCGGTTCGACCTCGAAGTAGAAGCGGTTGTGCTTGTTCGGGGACTTCCCTTCGAACGGCCCCCCCGGGTGCTTGACGCGCTCCCGGTAGACGACGATCGGCTTCGAGGCGGTGATCTCGACCTTGTAGTCGTTGACGATCCGGTACTGAGTGATCTCGAGGTGGAGCTCGCCCATCCCCGACAGGAGGTGTTCTCCGGTCTCTTGGTTGATCTCGACCTTCAGGCTCGCGTCCTCTTTCGCGACCTTGCGCATGACCTCGATGAGTTTCGGTAGGTCGGCCATCCGCTTCGGCTCGATCGCGACCGTCACGACCGGTTCGGAGACGTGGCGG
>DAHVAA010000061.1 GCA_027314845.1 Thermoplasmata archaeon
CTGTGCGGCGGGATCCTGCGGACCGACCAGTTGGTCGTCCCGGGACTTCTGTTCGTGGATACCCCGGGCCACCGTTCCTTCGAAACGTTGCGGCGGCGCGGGGGGGCCCTAGCGGACATTGCCGTGCTGGTCATCGACGCGCGCGAGGGCGTGATGCCCCAGACCCGCGAGTCGATCCAGATCCTTCGGCACGAGAAGACCCCGTTCGCGATCGCCCTCACGAAGATCGACCTCCTCCCGGGAGGAAGGAAGCCGGCCGGGCCGGTCCGGCTGGCCGAGTACATCAGTAAGGGCGGAGCGGAGTTCCAGCGTTCGCTCGACGAGCGCGTCTACTCGGTCGCCGAGGAGGTCGTCCAGCTTGGGTTCAGCGCCGACCGCTACGACCGGGTCAGCGATTTCACACACAACGTCGGGATCGTCCCGGTCTCGGCGAAGACGGGGGTGGGTGTCCCGGAGCTCATCGCGCTCCTGGTCGGACTCTCGCAGCGGTTCCTGAAGGAGGAGCTCGCGCTCTCGACCGACGGCGGGGAGGCGACGATCCTCGAGCGGAGCGACCAGAAAGGGGTCGGTCCGGTCGGGAACGTGATCGTCTACCGAGGCCGGATCAAGGTCGGGGACGAGATCGTGGTCACCGGTCGCTCCGAACCGTTCGAGACCCACATCCGGGGCATCTATCGCCCGGTCCTCCTCAAAGGGGGGAAGATCAAGCACTTCCGACTGGACGCGTTCGCCGAGGCGGAGGCGGCGGCGGGCGTCTACCTCGCGGCCCCGGGGATCGAGGAGGCGATGCCGGGCGGTCTTTTGCGCGTCGTGCGGACGACGGAGGAGAAGAAGCTCGTGCACGCCGAGCTCACCCGAGAGAGCCAGCCCGTGACCGAGGTCGCGATCTCGGGGGTCGCGATCTACGCTGACACGCTGGGGGGACTCGAGGCGCTCGCCTTCGAGTGTCGCGACAAGCGGATCCCGGTGCACGAGGCCGGTGTGGGGCCAGTGAGCCGCGCCACGATCGTCCGGATCGCGAACGTCCGGGACCCGACTCACCGGGCAGTGCTGGCTTTCAACGTTCCGGTCCTCCCCGATGCGCAGCCCGAAGGGGAGTCGGGGCCGGTCCGAATCTTCCGGGCCGACGTGATGTACCGGGCGATTGAGGAGTACCTCACGTGGCGGTCCGAGCGGGACCGGCAGCTGCGGGCCCAGGCCCGCCTCGACCTCGTCCACCCCGCGAAACTCGAGGTCCTCTCCGGCTATGTGTTCCGAATCTCGAAGCCGGCCGTGGTCGGAGTCAAAGTGCTCGCGGGGACCCTGCGACCCGGAGTGCGGCTTATCCACACGAACGGTGCCGAGGTCGGGGTGCTCAAGTCCCTTCAGAAGGAAAGCGAGTCGGTCTCCGAAGCGCCGGAAGGGAGCGAGCTCGCCGCGTCGATCGAGGGCGCGGTCGTAGGGCGGAACTTGAAGGAAGAGGACGTGCTCCTGGTCGACCTCCCCGAGTCGGTGGTCCGGGCGCTCAAGCGGGACACCCTGACCCCCCGCGAGGTCGAAGCGCTGGACGAGATCGTCCGCCTCCATCGCGGGACGCACCCGTTCTGGGGCCAGTGAACCGGCCCTCGCGAGGTCGCGTCAGACTTCGCGAAAGTCAGTGCCGTCAGCGCCGATCTCCGAGAGCCGGTCCGTCGGTTCCCGATCGAAGGGGTCATGACCGGAGCGAGGCGGTCGGTAGATCCCCGCTTCGAGGAACAGGCCGAGGAAGACCGCGGTGCCGCCGATCCCGAGGAGGAAGAGGCCCCCGATCAGGATGAGCGCCCAGGCCGGGACCGCCTGGCTCGGGGTCGCGACGTTGTAGGTCTCAGTGAGGCTGCCGACGAACGAGGCGGTGGAATGGCCGAAGTTGACGACCGAGAGGAGGTAGGCGGCCCCGACCGCTCCGTGGTAGGACCACGCACCGGTGGAGGCCCCGTTCCACGTGACGAGCGGGCTACCTGACGGACAGACGCCTTGTCCCTGACAGGTGACTGTACTATACAGCGAAACCGACACCGGCGCGGACGCGTTCCAATCGAGGACGAGCGAACCCGAGGTCGTCACAGCCTCGGTGATCACCAGGGGCTTGCTCGCGTTCGGACCCAGGTCGGAGAACGCGACCGTGTTCGTCCGGGTGTTGACCGGCGGTCCGGGAAGAAAGAACAGCGAGACGAGGAGCCCCGCCCCGACGACGACTACCGCCACGCCTGCGATGAACAGTCCGGTCCGCACGCTAGGATGAGAGAGGCCACCTAAGAAATAGGCTTGCGCACGGAGGCAGCGTCCGAGGGCGGCAGTGGGACGAGAGTATATAGGGGCCGGCGGATGCGTGATACGTCGTGACAGAGCCCGGGGAGGGGGCGCCGGTCCGGCCGGGAACGGCCGGGGCCGCCTGCCCGATGTGCCGCAGCACCCACCGGATCGTGGACCCGGTACGTGCGGAAACGCACTGCGCCGAGTGCGGTCTCGTGTTCGACGAGACGGCGATCCTCGCGACCCCCCCGCCCCTCGCTGAGACCCCGGGCTCCGATGGGAGCGGCCGGGGGATCGGTCCGTTCGTCCGGCCGGGCGCCGCCAAGCGGTTCCTTGGCTCGACCCTCACTCTCTCCCGGGACGGCCAGGGCCGGCGGCTCGACTGGCACCGACGCTATGAGTTCCAGCACCTGAAGCGCGTCATGGTTCGCCAAACGTCGCGCGCGGTCGACGGTCCGCTCGACCGGACCCCGGCGCGCAGCGAGATCCAGGCCGTCGGAGAGGCGATGGGACTTCCGGCGGTCGTGCTCGCGGAGGCCGAGACCGTCTATCGGGAGGCGAAGCTGCGCGGACTGTTCCGTGGCCGGAGCCTTCCGGCGAGCGTCGGGGCGTGCCTCTACGCTGCCTGCCGGCGGTTTTCGATCCCGCGGACCCTCGGCGAGGTCGCCTCGGCGGTCGGCGCAAAGCGCTCCGAAGTGGGGCGTACCTTCAAGGTCGTGCAGCGCGGCAGCGGCCTGTCGATCCCTGGTGTGGGGACCCGAGCGTTCCTGACCCGCTACGCCCAGGAGCTCGCGCTCTCTCCGCGGGTCCGCTCGACCGTCGAGTCGATGCTCGACAAGGCACGCGAGGACCCCGAGCTTTCCGGTCTCAGCCCGCACGGGCTCGTAGCGGCGTTGATCTACCTCGCGGCCGAGGAGAACGGAGAACACCGTTCTCGGGCGCAGGTCGCCCGAGTGAGCTCGGTCACCGAAGTCACGCTCCGTTCGACCAGCCGTCTAGTCGAGCGGGTCTGGGGTCGGGCCGGCCGAGAGACGACGGACGCGCCGGACGACCTTACTTGACGAGGTAGTACCCGGCCGCCTTTTCCCGGACCTTGCGCCGGGCCCAGCCCTTCGCCTGAAGTTCCTGGAGGGCGTTCATCACCATCGTCTTGGGAAGCCGGGTCGTCTGGGTGATCCGCTCGGCCGTCCCGAGCTTCTCCTCCGAGAGCATCCCCATCTCTTTCATGGACTTGTAAACCTTGACCGCATTCCCGCCCACCTCATCCTCGAGCGCCATCGTGAACCCTTCGGGCCGACCCGGAGTTCCTCATAATGGTGGCGCCCAACGCCTTCCGCCGGGGGACGGCTTATCTCGGCCACCGGTTCTCCCGCGGGCTTGATGCCGGGGCTCCTCCCGCTCGTGAGTCGGCGGGCTGGGGCGGGTCGTGGGGACCGGTCACGCCCGACCGCGGACCGGGGCCGACACGCCGGGGTACTCGCCTCGAACGCGGGTCCAGGCCCCGAAGGTTCCGGTCCGGCTCCTACCGCCGGACTCGTCGGTCCGTCCACGGACCGTGGGAAATACCGACGATGAGGGAGGGCTGCTCGATCATCTGGGACGAGCGGTTCCGCGACTACGACTTCGGTCCTGACCACCCGTTCACGGAACGCAGCCGAGCGTTGGCCGTCCGGCTCTTGGACGCGTTCCTCCCTACCGGCGCGCCGGGGGTCCGGCGCGTCGACCAGGTTGACCCAGCCGCGGCGGAGTTGCTCGAACAGTTCCACCGTCGCGAATACCTTCGGTTCGTGGAGTCGGCGAGCGCGCTCTCGGAGCCGACCCTGCTCGATGCCGGCGACACGTTGGGGTTTCCGGGCTGCTACGCCGCCGCGGCGCGGATCGTGGCCGGCGCGGACCGGGCGCTGTCGCTCGCCCGCGAGGAAGCTCGACCCGCGTTTCACCCGGCGGGCGGGCTTCACCACGCCCACCCGGATCGGGCGAGCGGCTTCTGCATCTTCAACGACGTGGCGGTCGCCGTCGGCCGCGCCGTTAAGGCCGGACTCCGGGTCGCCTACCTCGACATCGACGCCCATCACGGGGACGGCGTGATGTACGGCTACTACGAGTCGGGGCGGGTCCTCGATATCGACTTCCACCAGGATGGCCGGACGCTCTTCCCCGGTACCGGGTTCCCGACCGAGACCGGGCGCGGTGACGGCTCGGGGCTCAAGGTGAACCTTCCGCTGCCTCCCGGCGCCGGGGACCGGGCGCTGTTGCCCTTGTTCCGACGCTTCGTCCCGGCGTTGCTCCGCTCGTTCCGCCCGGAAGTGATCATCCTGCAGCACGGCGTCGACGGCCACGTGGGTGACGCGCTGGCGCAGCTCCAGTACACGCCCGCAGCGTACGCCGAGATCGATCGGATGGTTCGGTCCCTCGCGGAGGAGGTCTCGGACGGACGGCTCGTGGTGACAGGGGGCGGAGGCTATCGGGCGGCCAGCGTGAGCCGGGTGCTCGCCCGGACAGGGCTGATCCTGGCCGGGAAGGAGCCTCCCGCTGACGGGGAGCTGCTGCCCTCCCGGTGGAGGGAGGAGTTCGTTCATCTTGTGGACGAGCCGGCCCCCGAGACCTGGGGAGAGGGGCCCGACCCGGTCGCCTCCGACTGGCGCCCCGACCGCGAGGCGAAGCTCGTCGCGCAGCTCGAGGAAGAGCTCGGTCGCCGATTCCCACCCGAGGGTTAGAGTCGGTCGCCCCAGGACGGACGGTCGAGCCAGTCCTGGTCGGTCGCGCGGATCCCGCGTTCGATATCCCCCGCCCTGAGGTCGCTCACGCTTCCGCGGTCCAGCTTCGCCCGCACCGCCGCCCGAGAGACGACCTCGGCCCCCAGTGCCCGCAGCTCCGCCCCAGCCCAGTCGCGGACCGTCCCCTGGGTTCCCTCCAGCATCTCGAGGTGAACCGCACCGAGGAATGCGTCACGGTCGAGCATGTATCGAAGGTAGCCTTCGAGCATCGCGCTTCCCGCCGGGTCGATCGGAACCGGACGGTCCGGAGGCACCACGACGCCCAGCGAACGGCCACCCCCCGTGGATGCCATTTCGAGGAGCTCCCAGCCGCCGAGAGCGCGGGCGATCGCCACGGGCCCGACCCGGCCGTCGAAGTAAAGCGGAAGCTGCTCGAGCCCATCTTCCGTAGACGGCGGGTCGGCGACGGGAAACTCGGAGGGACCCGGGAGCGGCAGCGACCGGTCAAGCTCCGCTCGAACTTCCGCGTCCTCCTGCCATCGCCCCTCGGATTCGAGCTGTCGGGCGACCTTCCGCCCGCGTCGCTCGGTCACGCGGCGGCGTCGCTCCGTCTCCGGACCGAGGCGTTGCATCACCGCACGCAGCTCCCCATCGAGACCGAGGGGAGCCCCCGCGCGGGGAGCCGCCTCAGTCAGAGGGTCGAGGCCGATGCCGGGGCAGGAAAGCACCAGCGACGCTTGGATTCGACGGCCGAGGTGGACGGTGACCGGATACTCCCGGCACGGCTGGGGGCGGTCCGCGTGCCAGCGACAACGGAGGTCGACGAGGAACTGGCATGCCCCGCCCTCCGGTCGGGCGGACAGGTATCGGTCGGCGCCCCTCTTTCGGAACGAAGCGGCCGGGTCGAGCTGGATCAGCCGGGACGCTTCCGGAGGCTCGACCCGTGGTTCCGCGAAGCAGCATAGACCGCAATCGACCCGGCAGGAGAAACGGAAGCCGTGCACCAGAGCAAGGTCGAGACCGGGGGCTTGGGAAGTGTTCACGCGCGCTCTCAACCTCCTTTCCCGTTACTCGGGCTCGCTCTCCGGCCGGCCCGAGCCCCAAGGGCGTGCTCTACAAGTCGTGTGCTGTGAGGCGCCGGCCCCGGAACATGACCCGTTCCTCCGCACTGTCATAACTCCGCTCCCGCTGCCCCCGCCATGGTGCTGCTCGCGAAGGACATCATGGACACGTCCTTCCTGACGCTGGACGAGGAGACGGACGCACTGACCGGGGCGAGGACGATGGTGGAGCACCGGCGGGGTTACTCGGTGGTCACTCAAGGCGGTTCGACGCGCGTCGCGGGGATCGTAACCGAGTGGGACTTCCTGGAGAAGGTCGTCGCGCGGAAGCTCGACCCCACCACCCTCCGAATGAAGGACATCGCATCGCCAACCGTTCATACTTGCGCGCCCGAGACGCCGACCGACGAGGTCGTCGCCCGGATGGCGACCCTGGGGGTTCGTCGGATGGTCGTGCGCACCGACGACCGGGTCGTTGGCATCATCACCGCGAAGAACGTCCTCGCGACGTTCCGTCAGTACATCGACAAGCTCTCCCGGGAGATCGCGGGATACCAGTCCAGCCAGACCCCCCTCGGCTAGCCCGCCGCCACCGAGGGGGTCCCACGACAGGGTCGACGCGGCCGGAAGCGGCCGGGGCCGTCCGGATACCCGGCAGCGAGCGGAGCGGATAGTCGGGTATGCAGTACAAGTGGCGGGTCCTCTCCAACACGACGATCGCGACCCTCATGGCGGCGATCGATACGAACATCGTGCTGATCTCGCTACCGTCCATCGGCCGGGACCTTCCCGGCTCGACGCCGACCACCTTGCTCTGGATCCTCCTCGGTTACTCGCTCCTCACGGCGGTCGTCCTGTTGAACTTCGGGCGGCTCTCGGACCTCTTCGGCCGGGTCCGGCTCTACGTCCTCGGCTTCGCGATCTTTAGCCTCGGCTCGCTGCTGTGCGGCTTCTCCGAGACCGGGACCGAGTTGGTCGCCTTCCGCCTCGTCCAGGCGGTGGGGGCGGGATTCCTCTTCTCCAATTCCGCGGCGATCATCACCGATGCCTTTCCTCCTAACGAGCGAGGCCGCGCCCTCGGCGTGAACCAGGTCTCGATCGTCGTGGGCGCGGTCTCCGGGCTCGTCCTGGGAGGCATCATCACGACGACGCTCGGCTGGCGTTGGATCTTCTTCGTGAACGTGCCGATCGGCCTGATCGCGACCGTCCGGGCCCGGATCGACCTGCACGAACTCGCGAAGCCGGAGCGGGCGCCCCGTATCGATTGGGCGGGAAACATCGTCTTCGCGACGGGGCTCACGCTCCTCCTCCTCGGGGTCACGCTCGGAGCGCTAGGGCAGATCCCGGAAGTGCCGGGCGTCGCGACGGTAGTGGCCGGGCTCGCGCTCCTCGTCCTATTCCTCTGGGTCGAGAGCCGCGAACGATTCCCGATGCTCGACCTCAAGCTGTTCCGAATCCGGCAATTCGCGACCAGTGCCGTCTCGATGCTGTTGAACGCGCTCGCGCGGGGGGCGTTCACGTTCATCCTGGTCTTCTATCTCCAGGGGCCGCCGAGGTACCTGAGCCCGTTCACGGCCGGTCTCTTCCTTATCCCGGTCTCGGCCTCGCTCGCGACCCTCGGGCCGGTGAGCGGCTGGCTCTCCGACCGCTACGGCCCTCGGCCGTTCCTCCTCGCGGGCCTTTTCACCTCGGCCGTCGGGTTCTTCTGGCTCGCCACGATCGGCCCGGACGACTCGTTCCTCGCCCTCGCTCCCCCGCTCATCCTGGTCGGCGCCGGGATGGGGATGTTCGCCTCACCGAACCGGGCCGCCATGATGACCTCCGTCCCCCCGACGCAGCGGGGGGTCGCCTCGGGGATCGGAACGACCTTGATCAACACCGGGTCCACGATCAGTCTCGGTCTCACGCTGATCATCATGAGCTCGGTGCTCTCCCGGACGTCGATCCAGGAGATCTTCCTCGGTTCGGTCTCCCCCAGCACTCCGTTCCTTGCCGCGGCGGGGTTCCTCGACTCGATCCACCTGATCTTCCTGATCTCCGCGACACTCTGCTTGGTCGCCCTCGTACCTTCGCTGTATCGACATCCGGCGCCGCCATCCGCTACGGCCGAACCGCCGACCGAGGACGTCGATTGACCCGGGTCAGCGCGCCGCCGTGTCGACCACCCGCGCGGGCTCCGCCCGGGTCTCGCCCGCGGTGATCAGGT
>DAHVAA010000062.1 GCA_027314845.1 Thermoplasmata archaeon
CCGGCCAGATAGCCCGAGAGGTAGTTCCCGGCAGCTTTGGCCCAGGAGGGGAGGCTGTCGGAGTGGGGCTTTCGGAAGGGAGAGATCTTCGCGCGAACCCCCGACTCGGACCCTTCTCCGAGGTACTTCTTCGCGGGGATCGCCGCGATCGCGAGCGATACCTTGCCCTTGAGGTTCTTCACACCAAGCGCCGGCTCCCCACGATAGACGAGAGGTCGGATGTACGACGGGTAGACCGGGTTGGCGGCCTGGGTCTCGAGGACCGCCCGCTCGATCTCCGCCGCGCTGTACGGGATGGGCATGTGGTAGAACTTCGCGGAGGCGATGAGCCGCTCGACGTGCTCTTTCAGGCGGAAGACCGCCGGTCCCTGGGTGGTCGAGTAGGCGCGGATCCCCTCGAACACACCGACTCCGTAGTGGAGCGTGTGGTTGAGCACGTGAACCGTCGCGTCGGCAAAGTCGACCAATCGTCCGTCCATCCAGATCTTCTTCCCGTTCGCTGCCATCATGGTCGTCTTTCCCGAGGAAGCTCGGAGACCTCCAAGGCTCCGAAACCGGTACTTGGTAAAAGGCCTACCTCCGCGACGCCTTCCGCGGCGGCAAAAGGTGCTCGATGCGGCTCGTCGAACGCACTCGGGCGTGCCTGGGGTCGCGGACGAACGTTCGGTTCCCGCCAGCTCGCGGGTGGTCGAACTTTGCAATTGACCAGCCCGGCTCCTCGGAGATTCAAGACGCCCACCGTCAGCGGTGTGCGTACCGCCTTTCTCGACGCCCGCTCAAGCGGCCCGAACTCGGCTCCCTTCCGATCCTTTACAGCGAGGCCCCCAAGAATGTATGTATATGCATATGCATATGTTGTGACGTCGTCTCCACCCTCGGCAAACCGAGACCTGGGGCGCGCCGATCGCAGGGCACCCTGATTTACGGCGAGCCTCGCCCGTCGGTCGTTTGGACTGCGCAATCCTATACTGAGGATGTCGTGTCACGTGTCGTGAGTTACTCAGTCTAGGCGAGTGCGCGTAGTTGAGCGGGGTGGTAGTCGATCTGGACCTCCCTCCTCTCTCCCCTGGAACTACCGTATCTAAAGGGGGGAGGGAACTCGATCCTCGAGAGTCCCTATGGCGAAAGCAGGTCGAACGGCGGCGGCGATAGTGCTCTTGATAGCGGTGGTGTTGACGATCGCGGCGCTCTTCATGCCCTGGTATACCGAGGAGTTCTCGGCATCCGGGCAAAGTGCGTCCCAGAACGCCTACCTCGGGTTCCCTTCTACGAACGGGACGATCCAGTATTCCTGCAGCGGCACTTCTTCCTGTCCCCCCCAGACCTCGTATTCCGCGGTGAAGGCCAACAATACGGGTAATCTGGCCGAGATGGGCTATCTCGTCGTCCTCGTCGACATCGTGCTCGGACTTGTCGCCGTTGGCCTCGCCTTCGCCTCTCGGGGGAATGCTCGGCGAACGGGGGCGGCCGTCGCTCTCGGCGTGGTGGCGATGATCCTCGCGATCGCCGCGACCGGTTACTTCGCGGTGGCGCTCCCCGGTGCCATCGGAAGTGACTCTCCGAACCACCCGGGAAACGGCCCCTGGTCGTCCTTCTTCGGATCGAACTCGACCGGCGGAGGCGGCACGTTGACGTGGGGCCCGGCGATCGGATGGTACCTCTGCCTCGGGGCTTTCATCCTCTTCCTCGTGGGCGTGGTCGTTCTCGCGCGCGCTCGAGGAGATCCGCCGACTCCCTTGCCAGTGGCGGTTCCGGCGGCTCCTCCGGCCCCTTCGGCCCCGTAAAGGCCCGGGGACCCTGCGCCAACCCCTTCCCTCGGTTCCCTCTCGCGGCAGAGGGGCTCGGAGGTCCCCTTGAGCTGGTCGTATAACATGAGTTATACAACTTCTCGTCAGAGAGCACTTTGCTCCTGGGGGGCCCTCACCTGGTCGAATTGACGTATTGTCGATTCATAATGATGTATGAAGCGTAACTCGCAATCCTTAGGATGACTATCATCAAAAGAGGGGGGTCCGGGTTCCGGATGGCCTTCCGGGCGGTCTTGCAACCGAAAATCGCTCCCAGGGCCCTTTCCGACGTCCTCCGTCAGAGATCGATGGGGAGGATAACCGGTCATTGCATTATTAGTAACTATAATGTCGCTACTGTCATTCCTTAGTGTGAGTATTGCCGAGTCGAGTCACCTTGACCTTCCACTTCCCGATCCTGGCGTAGGTCTCGCGGGTGTAGAGCTCGTCGCAACCGGCTGCCTCGAGCGCCCCGAACATGGCCAGCGCGAGCGGGGCGAGGCGGTCTCCGCCCTTTCCGAGGTGGGTTCCTGCCCGATCCACCGCCCGACTGTCGATAGGGAGCACCGTGAGCTTCCGACGCAGTCGGTCCAAGGCCTCCCTCCGCGAGGCTCGGGCCCGTCCTTCGCCGTGAATCGACAGGTACCCGAGCTCGAGCAAGTTCGCCTCAGTGGTGGCGACCTCCACGCCCCGAAGCCGCTTCAGAAGGGCGGCCGCCGAGGGCTCGCCGTCCAGGAGCGCGAGCAGGACCGAGGTATCGAGGGCCTTCATGGGCCTCGTCCCGCGCGTCCCCGGAGCGACCGAAGTGCACTCCGTCGAGCCCGGTCGCCGGTCTTACCCCAAGCGCCGACGAGCTCCTCGATACCCTCCCGCTGATCGAGGAGCCGGCGGAGGAGCGAAGTGAAGCTCTCCCCCGGTCGCTTCTCTCGGGTCAGGGCATCGTACACGGTCTTCTGCACGGCGATGTTCCGGGAAGACATACATATGCATCTACATATGTGGTAATTTAACATCGCGGTCCGCGACCGATGCGGCATCGCTCCGGTCCGAGCCCGCTCTCGAGCTCGCGGGCGCGAAGGCTCGAGGAAGAAACCTCTTGGGGGCGAGGAGGGTCGGGCCCGCCGTGCCGCAGGACGGATTCCGTCTCGCCATCATCGGGCTCGACTCGGTCTCTCCGGACCTGCTCTACCGCCGGTTCGCTCGCGAGATGCCGCGTCTCGGCCGCCTGCTGAGCGAGTCGGCTCGCGGGACCCTCAAGAGCTGCGACCCTCCGATCACGGTCCCTGCCTGGGCGGTCATGTTCTCGGGCGTCGACCCGGGGACCCTCGGGCTGTACGGGTTCCGCCATCGGGTGCCCGGCTCCTACGATCGGATGTACACCCCGCTTTCGTCGACCGCGCGGCAGCCGATGGTCTGGGATCGCCTCTCCCGGTCGGGGTATCGGGTGGCGGTGCTCGGCATGCCGCCGGGCTACCCGCCGCCTCACGTCAACGGCATGGCAATCTCGGACTTTCTGACTCCAGAGTCGGCGACCGATTACGTGTATCCGGATCGCTTGCGTTCCGAGGTGGACCGGGTCGCCGGCGGTCGGTTCTTCGACATTCCGTTCCGTGTAGAGGACCGGCGGCAGGTGGCGCAAGCCCTGTCCGACATGACCCGCCGCCGGTGGAAGCTCGCGCGACATTTCTGGCATCAGGAAAAGTGGGACCTCTTCGCGGTGCACGAGATCGGTCCCGACCGCCTCCACCACGCGTTCTGGAAGTACTTCGACGATCAGCACCCCCGGTATGAGGCCGGTTCCGCCTTCGCCGAGGTCGCTTCGGACTACTATCGCCTTCTCGACGAGGAGGTCGGAGAGTTCCTGGACGGAGTCGGACCGGACGTCGCCGTGCTGGTCGCCTCCGACCATGGGAGCCAGGCGATGCAGGGCTGCTTTGGAATCAACGAGTGGCTGATCCGCGAGGGATACCTCGTCCTCTCCGGAGCGGCTCCGCCGCCGGGAACGCCGCTGGAACTCGCTTCGGTGGACTGGGCCCGGACCCGGGTGTGGGGAGCCGGGGGGTACTACGCGCGCCTCTTCTTCAACGTTCGAGGAAGGGAGACCGCCGGAACCCTGCTCCCCTCGGAGCTGCCCGCCCTGACCGAGGAGCTGAGGGGGAAGCTGAGCGGGCTTCGCGCGCCCAACGGCTCGCCGCTTCCTGTGCGCCTCTTCGCACCCTCGGACGTTTATCGGCGCGTGGAAGGGGACCCGCCCGACCTGATGGCGTACTTCGGCGAGACCTCATGGCGCGCGGCCGGCTCGGTCGGCCATCCCGGTCCGTATCTCGAGGAGAACGACATCGGCCCGGACGATGCCGTCCACTCGTTCGACGGGGTGATCGCCTGGCGCGAACCGAACTCGCCGCAGGGACGCGCGTTACCGGTTCAGCATCTGCTCGACATCGGACCCACCATTCTCCGCCGGTTCGGAGTGCCGATACCGCCCGAGGTCCAGGGTCGACCGATTCCGGAACTCTCCGCTCCGCACGCCCCCGAGCGCCCCCGAAGGGCGTAGCGGGCCGCCGACCACGGTCGACGGCTCGCGCCGGTCAAAGTTTTAAGCCCAGTTCTGCCCTACCGCCGTTTCGGCGCAAAGATGGTCGGTATGGCGGCAAAACTTGCTACCCAACGGGCGAAGCCATGGTTCTTCCCTGCCGAAGTCCCAGAACCGCAGCGCCCGAGACCGGTGGGGATCACCCACGTACTCGACCGCCTCCACATCCTGGACCCCGAGGAGCTCGAAGCCCTCGCTCCGTTCTTCGACGTAGCGAAGATCGGATGGGGCCTCCCGCTCCTCTTGCCCCGGGATAAGGTTCGAGCCCGGATCCGACGGTATCATGACGTCGGGATCCAAGTCTCCACCGGCGGTACCCTTCTCGAGTACGCCGTTCTCCACGACCGGGTCGGCCAGATGATCGACGAGGCGCGCGAGCTCGGGTTCGACATCATCGAGGTGTCGAACGGTGCGCTCGAGCTTTCCCAGGTCCAGATCGCCCGGCTCGTCGAGCAGGTCAAGCGACGGAGCCTCGATTACTTCATCGAGGTCGGGAAGAAGGACCCCCAGCACCAGCTATCCTTGAAGGAGACGAACGCCCAGATCGCGTTCGCCCGATCGATGGAGCCTCGTCGGGTCATCCTCGAGGGAAGAGAGTCCGGCCGCGGGGTCGGGATTTACGACAGCGACGGGGCGGTGAAGTGGGACTGGGTTCGGTCGATCCTGGCCGAGCACCCGCTCGAGTCGCTCCTCTTCGAAGCGCCGACCGAGTCACAGCAGATGGCGCTGCTCCGGGAACTGGGGGCGGAAGTGAACCTCGGTAACCTCGAGCTCCAGCTGGTATCCTCCCTCGCCACGGAACGGTTGGGGATCCGCGGCGAGACGTTCGGCACGATCCGTCACACGCGCGGAGTACGCGGTCCTCCCGCGGCGAAGTTCCTCTATTTCCTCCTCGAGACCTACCGCGGCCTCGACCAAACGCAGCTGGCCAACATGTCGCGCCTCCCGCGCCGCACGGTTCAGAGCGCCCTCGAGTCGCTCCGACGCCAGGGACTCATCCTCGAAGCGATCTCCCTCCACGACTCCCGGCGGCGAGAATACCGCCTCGCCTGACCGACCCGGCCCCGCGACGAGGCTATCTGGCGGACACCGTGGCGGTGGCCATGCCGGCCCCCTCGACGCCGAGGTCGCTCGCCGGTCGCGTGGCGGTCGTCACCGGCGCCACCTCGGGGATCGGCCACGAGGTCGCGCGCGGCCTCGCGGCCCGTGGGGCGACGACCGTGGTCGTCGGTCGGGAGGAGCGTCGCGTCCGGGCCGCCGCGGACGACATCCGGCGTTCGGACCCGGCGTCCCTGGTGGAGTCGATCGCGGTCACCGACCTCTCGCTGCTCGAGGACGTACGCCGCTTGGCCGCCACACTGCTCGATCGGTTCCCCCGTATCCACATCCTGGTCAACAACGCGGGGGCGTACTACCACCGGCGAGAGGTCACCGCGGAGGGGTTCGAACGCACCCTCGCTCTCAATGTGCTCGCGCCGCTGGTCCTGACCGGCCGCCTCGCCGGCCGCTTGGTGGAGAGCGCTCCGGCGACCGTCGTGAACGTCTCCTCGGCGGCGCATCGGGCTTACACCGTGGATTTTGACGACCTTCAGGGATCGCGGAAATACGCCGGCTTCCGGGCCTATGGCCGGAGCAAGCTCGAGCTATTGTTGCTCACGCGAGAGCTGGCCCGTCGCCTTCGCGGAACGGGGGTCACGGTCAACGCGGTCCACCCCGGCTTCGTCCGCTCCGGCTTCGCCCTGAACAATCGCGGGGGGATCTCGTTCGGCATGCGGATCCTCGGGCGACTGTTCGGTCGGAGCACGGTCAGCGGCGCGGATACCCCGACCTGGGTCGCGTCGAGCCCGGCCGACACCGGGCCCACGGGGGAGTATTTCGTGAACCGCCGCATCGCTTCCGGCTCGCGCGCCTCTTCCGACCTCGAGATGGCCGAACGCCTCTACGAGCACCTCTGCGCGCTCGCGGACGAGACCCCACTCACGGTCTCGGACCGCCCGGCGGCCCCGGAGCGGTCCGGCCGCCCTATCCCTTCGTGAGCTGCACCGCCCGCGGCTCGGTCGGCGTCCGGGAATACGGGTTCGGAACGAAAGGGCCTTGAAGTGGGCGGCCTCCTCCGCGCTCCGTGGAGACGGTCGACGTCGTTGTGGTGGGCGGTGGCCTCGCGGGCGCCGCGGCCGCCTACAGCGCGGCTAAGGGTGGGGCCCAGGTCATCCTCGCGGAGCGTGGGGCGCGTCCCGGGTCCAAGAACGTCTCGGGCGGCCTCCTGTACACGCATGGGCTCTCCCGGATGTTCCCGGAGTTCTGGAAGGAGGACCCCGCGCCGGTCGAACGCGCGATCTCGCGGAACGTCCTCTCGCTGTTGACTCCCACCCAGGCGACCTCGATCGACTTCTACGACCGCGCGTTCGCCGAGCCGCCATTCAACTCTTTCAGCGTGCTCCGAGCGCGCCTCGACCCGTGGCTCGTCGCGAAGGCCGAAGCAGCCGGCGTGACGGTCGTGCCGGGCTCGCGCGTCGACGGCCTCGTCCGCGACGCAGGACGGGTCGTCGGGATCCGCCTCGGCTCCGAAGAGCTCCGGGCCGGGGTAGTGGTCGTGGCCGAAGGCTTCAACTCGACGGTGGCCCGGTCCACCGGGCTTGAGCCCGAGCTCTCCCCCGAGACGGTCGGGATCGGCGTGAAGCAGGTCATCGAACTTCCCCCGGGCGAGGTCGAGCGGCGGTTCCAGCTGCGAGGGATCGAGGGGTTCCAGCTTACGGCGACGGGACTCCCCGTGGGGGTAGAAGGCGGCGGGTTCCTCTACACGAACCGGGACAGTCTCTCGATCGGGATGATCCTCAACCTGGCCTCGGTGGTACGCCATGGGGTCGCGATGTACGAGGTCCTCGAGGAGTTCAAGCAGCATCCGCTCATCTCTCGGTACGTCGAGGGGGGGACGCTCCTCGAATACAGTGGTTGCGTCGTGAACGAGGGCGGACTCGAATCGGTCCCGCCGCTCAGCGGCGACGGGTTCTTGCTCGCGGGCTCTGCCGGACAGCTGTTCCTCAACACCGGGCTCACGCTTCGGGGGATGGATTTCGCGATCGAGTCCGGCCGGATCGCCGGGGAGGTCGCAGCGGAAGCCTCCCGGCGGCACGACAGCTCCGCCGCGTTCTTGAACACTTACTCCGAGCGGCTTTCCGCCGGGTTCGTGCTGAGGGACCTGCGAACGCACCGGAAGTACCCGGACGTTTTCTCGAACCCGCGACTCTACGGTCTTTACCCGGAGATGATGGCCGGCCTCCTTCACCGCGCGTACTTCGTGGACGGCGGGGACCGGGAGCATCTGAACGCGATGCTGAAGACGGTGAAGGGGAACCGGGTCTCCTACCTGACGCTCGGCCGCGACCTCCTGAAAGCGATGCGCACGCTCTGAGCGGGTGGAGGACGGGCCCGGCGGGACCGTCGTGGGCGGCCGCCCGGCTCAGGGTGGGATCACGGGGCGCTGAGAGCCTTCGTCAGGGCCGGGACCAGCGTGTAGAGGTCTCCCACGACCCGGTAGTCCGCCTGGGCGAAGATCGGAGCGTTCGGGTCCTTGTTGACCGCCACAACGAGCTTTGCCGACCGCATCCCGACTAGATGCTGAACGGCGCCCGACACGCCGACCGCGACGTACAGCTTCGGGTGGACCCGGTGGCCCGTGAGCCCGATCCAGTGATCGTCCGTCAGCCAGCCGGCCTCGGCGGCGAGCGGCCGGGTGCAGCCGACCTCCGCCTTCAGCGCCGTCGCGAGCGCCTCGATCAGGCCGAGGTCGTCCTTCTTCTTCAGTCCGCGTCCGATCGTGACGATCCGTTCGGCCTTCTCGATCTCGAGTTGCCCTCCCGGCTTCGGCCGTA
>DAHVAA010000063.1 GCA_027314845.1 Thermoplasmata archaeon
CCGGGTCCCGGTGCGGCACGTGATGAACATCACCGATTTCGAGGAGAAGATCGACCGGAAGGCGGCGGCGCTCGGGATCGGCTGGCGGGAGCTCGCCCGGCGCGAGGAGGCCGGTTTCTTCCGAGACCTGGACGCCCTGGGCATACTGCGCCCGACCTTCCGGCCCCGGGCGAGCGACTTCATCGCCCGGATGGTCCGGGTCGCGGCGCGCCTCGAAAAGACCGGCCGCGTGGAGCGGAGCGGAGACGCGTGGTACTACCGCCCGCCCGAGCGACCCCGCGAAGCGAACTTCCCGGTGAGCGGCGAGCTCGCGGAGCACGCCGTCCTCGAGCCCGGCCACCCCTTCCCCGAGAACGAATCGATCGCGTCACGGTTCATGGTCTGGCATCGCCAGGACCCCCCGCTCCCGTCCTGGAAAGGGCCCTGGGGACCGGGAATGCCGGGCTGGCACCTCGAGTGCTACGCCATGGCCGAGCATTATCTCGGAGTGCCGGTCGACCTTCACGGCGGAGGGCTCGACCTCGTCTACCCCCATCATCACGCCGAGAACGAGATCGCGCTCGCCCTCAACCACCGCGCGTTCTCCCGCTGCTTCGTCCACACGGCGTTCGTCCTCCAGAACGGACGGAAGATGTCGAAGTCGACCCAGAACCTCGTCACGATCCAGGAAGCGCTTTCGAGCGCAGGACCGGCGGCGCTGCGCTGGTACCTGCTCCGGCCCCACTACTCCGAGCGACTGGCCTGGGAGCCTTCCGGGCTCCTCCACGCCCGGGAAGAACATCTCCGGGTCCGCTCGACGATCCGGGATTGGCTGCGGGGCGGGAGCGGCCATCGCCTCGGAGCGAAGGCGGCCGAGGCGCTCCGTGCGGCCGTGAAGGCCGACCTCGCGAACGACCTCGGGACCCACGCAGCGATCGCGCGGGTCCGGGAGTTCGCGGAGGGGTTGGGCGCGGCCGGAGGCTCAGTGGCCCGGGGGGAACGGACCGCCGCCCGCCAGGCGATCCTCGATGTCGAGCACCGGCTCGGGATCCCGCTCCACTAGGCGTTCCCGCGCTCGACGACGATGCTGAGGCCGTTGCCGCCGCCCATGCAGAGGGTGGCGAGCCCGCGTCGGCCTCCCGACCGAACCAGTTCGTGCACCAGCGTCACGACGATCCGGGCCCCGCTCGCCCCGATCGGGTGACCGAGCGCGACCGCGCCGCCGTGGACATTGAACCGGTCGTCGCGGAATCCGAACGTCCGCTGGACCGCGAGCGAAGCGGAGGCGTACGCCTCGTTGTGCTCGACCCGGTCGAAGTCCTCCACCGAGAACCCCGTCTTCTCCAGGTGCGCCCGGACCGTCGGGATCGGAGACTCCATCACGTCGCGGGGGTGGACTCCGCTCACGGCGGTAGAATGCACCCAGGCGATCGGGCGGGCGCCGGTGCGCTCGACCTCCGCCGCGCTCGCGAGGACCAGCGCAGCGGCCCCGTCCGAGAGCTTCGAGGAGTTGCCCGCCGTCAAGAGGCCGCCGGCCCGGAAGACGGCAGGGAGCCGCGCGAGCCTCTCGAGCGTCGTATCGGGCCGCGGTGCCTCGTCGCGGTCGAGGCCGGGAGCGCCGGCGGCGAGCCCGGGAGGGACCGGGGCGAGCTCGGAGGCGAACGTACCGTTCGCGGTCGCTTCCGACGCGCGGAGGTGACTGCGGAGGGCGAACGCATCGATCTCCTCACGCGTCAGGTGGAACTTCTCGGCGACCCGTTCGCCCGTGAGCCCCATGATCTCGTGCTCGTCGTAGGCGTCGATGAGCGAGTCCCGCTGCATCGCATCTTCGAGCATGTGCGGGCCCGGAAGGCTTCCCCAGCGCATCGACCCCTCGAGTAGGTACGGCGCGCCGGACATGCTTTCCATCCCGCCGACCAGCACCCGCTGATATTCCCCCGCACGGATCGCCGTGACCCCCCAGTGAATCGACTTCATGCCCGACCCGCATACCATGTTCACGGTCGCGGCGCCCACCGTGTCGGGGATCCGACAGCCCCGCAGCACCTGGCGCGCCGGGTTCTGGCCGGCCCCGGCCTGGATCGCCTGTCCGAAGAGGACCTCGTCGATCGCGGCGGGAGCAAGACCCGCGCGCTCGATCGCCGCCGAGGCAGCGATGGTTCCGAGCCGGGTCGCGGGAAGGGCCCGAAGCGCGCCCCCGAACCGTCCGATCGGGGTACGGACGGCCGAGAGGATCGCCACGCGGGCAGGGGAGTGTTCGGTCATGACCGTCCGACCGGCGTGGAATCAAAAAGCTAGCGGGGCCCGGCCGGCCTTCGGCTGAGAGCGCCGACCGGGACCCCCGAGTCGGAGGTGGCCCCCGGGACTCGCTCAGTCCTCTTCGACCCGCGGGGCGAGCAGATAGCGGCCCTCGCCGCGGCCGCCACCCATCGCGAACTCGACCTTGAGCGGATACTCGTTCCCCACGTGGAGGGTCGTCTCCTCCGCGGCGATCGACTTCACCATCGCGGAGAAGAAATCGAGCGGGTACATGCTCTTCACCGATTCCTTGACGTCAAGCCGACTCAGGCTCTCCTTCGGGATCCGGAGGTCGAGCCGGTCGGTGTCGCCTTCGGAATGCATCGTGAACGCCTCGGGCTCGAGCGAAAGGGTCACGTGGTCCGTGAAACTCTCGCTGCCGCGGATCCCCTGGCGCATGTCCTCGGTCTTGACGGTGACGCTGGCAGGGGGGTTGACGTTGGGGACCTTCGGGTCGGTGATCCCCGCCGGATCGACGACCGCCATCTGCCGAGTGAGCCGGCCCATCCCCGCCACGAGCCGGTTCTTCCCATCGAATTGAAGGTCGATGACGTCCCCGGGCTTCGACAGGCGCAGGACCTCCTTCAACTTCTCGATGTCGACCCCGATCTCGGTCGGTTCCCCAGTGAACTCCTCGAAGACTCCCTTCTGGAGCTTGAGGACCAACATCGCGACGTGCGAGGGGTCGACCGCCTTCGCCTCGAGGCCGTCCTTCGAGACGCTGAACTTGACCTCACTGACGAGCGTGGAGACCACCTCGACGACCTCGCGGAGGTTCTCCATCTTGATGCGGAGCTTGAACATCTAAGGCCTCGGCGCGACACATCGGTCCCCTCTAAAAAGGTTGCTTCGTGCCCGGAGGAGCGGAAGGCACTTTTCCGCCGACCGGCTGGCCCGGACGTGACCGACCTCGCCTACCTCCTGGACATGCCCGCCGCCTACGTGCGCGAGTTTTCGGCCCGAATCATCGCGCTTCCGCCCGGCGGCGTGGTCCTCGACCGTACCTACTTCTATCCCACCGGCGGCGGTCAGCCGAGCGACCGCGGGACCCTCGGTCTCCCTGACGGCCCGGGGACCGAGGTGCTTGACGTGGTGAAGTCCGGAACCTCGGTCGTGCACCGATGGCGAGCCCCGTCCGCCCTCCTCACCGGCCTGGCGCGGGACTCAGAGCTCACAGGGCGGGTCGATTGGCCGCGTCGCCACCGACACATGCGCCTGCACACGGCCCAGCACCTCACGAGCGCCCGCGTGTTCCTTACCACGGGCCTCCGTACGCGCCGCGCGAGCCTGGCCGGGAGCCGCGCCACCATTGAGCTCGAAGCACCGTTGCCGGAGGCGTCGCTCGCACCGATCGTGGAGGAGGTCCTCGAAGCGATCCGGCGTCCCCGGCCCGTGCGCATCCACTACGTCCCCCGCGCGGAGTGGGACCGCAACCCCGTCGCGGGTCGCTCCGGCCTAGTACCGCTTCCCCCCCAGGTCGACCCGGTCCGGGTGATCGAGATCGAATCGGTCGACTCCTGCCCGTGCGGCGGGACCCATGTGCGTTCGACCGGGGAGATCGGACCGGTCCGATTCGCGAACCCGCGACCGGGGGAAGGCCCGTCGGCCCGGGTCGAGCTTACGCTGGAGGAGACCGTGCCTCCCACTCCGCCCGCGTGATACCGTAGACCAGGACGTCATGCCACCGGCCGTGGTGGTAGAGCGCCGACCGCAGCGTCCCCTCTTGCCGTAGTCCGAGCCCTTCCGCGAGGCGAAACGAGGCGACGTTCTCGACATCGCACGTCGCTCCGACTCGTTCGACCGCGGTGGTCCGGAAGAGATGGTCCACGAGGAGGCCGACCGATTCCCGCCCGATCCCTCGACCGCGCGCGGACGGTTCACCGAGCAGGTACCAAACATCCACGTACTCGAGGACCGGATGGGCCCGGTAGTGGCCGACCGTCCCCACTAGGTCCTGCTCCTTCCGTCGCTCGATCCCGTAGCGCGGAGCCAGCGAGGTCGGGTCATCGGCTGCGCTCTCGATCGACCGCCGGAAGGACTCCGGGTCGTCGACCAGAAACCGGTCGAACGGCGCGACGATCTCCGGGTCGTCGTACCACGCGAAGAGCCGAGAGTAGTCGTTGGTACCGAGCGGACGGAGCCGGACCGTCGGCCCCTCGAGGAGGTTCATGGGAGCCTAAGCGCCCGGCGCTGGACGGTTGACCGAGGGAGACGAGAGCCCGCCCTCATCCGGGATTCCGGCGTCCCGCGGCGTCGGTGACTCGTCGAGCGGGGCCGATTCCTCCCGCTGGACCTCGAGCGCTTTGCGGTGGCCGCTCGGCGTCAAAGAGAAGACATGCTTCGGCTCCGAATACCCGACGACGTACTGGGTCCGGCGATAGATCATCCGCGACATCTCGAGCGAACGGAGCGCTTGCTTCAGACTGGAGTTGTCCTCGCCCGTGAACTTGCGAACAATCCCGAACTCCGTCGTCCACTGGGACGCTTCGAACCGGATCTGCTGCCCGCGGTGCTCGAGCAGATGCAGGAGCAACATCCGCTCCAGCCGATCGAGGTCTTCCCGCGGCATTCGCCCATCCGCAATGCGACTCAGGAGATCGTCGTGATCTCGTAGTGAACGTCGAGCCCTTTCAGCCGGTCGTGCATCTCGGTCATCAGCTTGAGGACCTCGTCCAAGGTCGTCTTGTCCTTCCACTTGTACACGAAGTCGTGCATGCCCATCGACTCCTCGAAGCCCAATGAACGCATCGCATCGAGGACCTTGATCGGGTTCGCGCCTTCGGAATGGAAGGTCATCCGGACGTAGGTGCGCATATTCGGCCGGCCGCAGGCAGCCGGTGCATCGTGTTTAGGCGACCGTCGGTTTATATATGCTTCCCTGACTCGCGGCCGGCCGATGACCGGTTCTGCGAACGTCGGCCCTGTCGTGGTCACGGGAGGGGCGGGGGCGATCGGCTCGTCGCTCGTCCGGGCCCTGCTCGGACGGGGGCACGAGGTGAGGGTCATCGACAACCTGTCGAGCGGAAAACGCGAACATCTTCCCGAGCTCTCCGACCTCTCGCACTGCTCCCTCACGGTCGCCGACCTTCGAGAACCCGACCGGTACGCCGATACGCTCCGGGGAGCCTCCGCGGTCTGGCACCTGGCCGCCAACACCGACATCCGCCGGGGCTCGGCCGACCCCCGGATCGATTTCGAGCACGGCACCGTCGCCACCTTCCGAGTCCTCGAAGCCGCCCGTCGCGCGGATGTCCGTCAGTTCTTCTACTCTTCCTCGTCGGTCGTCTACGGCTTTCCGAAGGTGTTCCCGACACCGGAGGACTACGGGCCGCTCGAGCCCCAGTCCCTGTACGGGGCCGGAAAGCTCGCCGGCGAGGCGATGGCGTCGGCCTACTCGTACTCCTACGGGATCCGCACCTACCTCTTCCGGTTCGCGAACATCATCGGCCCGGGGATGACCCACGGGGTCATCTACGATTTCTTCGAAAAGCTCCGTCGGGACCCCGGTCGTCTCGAAGTCCTCGGGGACGGCCGCCAATCGAAGAGCTACCTGCGAACGGAGGACTGTGTCGGAGGAATGCTGCAGGTCGGCGACCGCGCGACCGAACCGGTGAACATCTTCAATCTCGGCACCTCCGACCGCATCTCGGCACGGGAGATTGCCGAGAAGGTGGTGGCGGCGCACGGGGGCCGGGCGCGCATCGAGTATACTGGCGGCGACCGGGGGTGGGTCGGGGACGTCCCGCAGCAGCTGCTCGCGATCGATAAGGTACAGGGTCTGGGATGGAGCCCTCGCTACTCGAGCTCGGCGGCGGTGGACCTGACGATCGCCGAGATGCTTCGGGCGCGGTCTTCCGCTCCTTGAATGCTCGGCCGACTAGCCGTCCGGGCTCCCCCCCGTGACCGATCGATAGACCTCGAGATGCTGCTCGACGACCCGGGGCCAGGAGTACCGATCCAGAGCCGCCCGCCGGGCCGCTTCTCCCATCGCCCTCCGCCGTGAACCCTCCGCGACGAGCACCCGGGCGTGATCCCGAAGCCCTGAGACGAGGGCAGGTCCCTCGCCGGCGACCACCCAGCCATCGACACCGGAGTCGACCACGCCCTCGAGGGCAGGTCCCCCGAGCACCGGCAATCCGGCGGCCAGGCCCTCGAGGACCGTCGCCGAGAGAATCTCCACCGCGCTCGGGTGGACGAGGAAGTCGCTCTCCGCGAAAAGCCGCTCGAGCTCTACCTCGGAGACCTCTCCCAGGAGTTCGACCTCGGGACCGATCGCCCGAAGCGAGGCGGCATACTCCTGAGAGACGATCGGTCCCGCGATCCGCAACGTGGCCCCCGTCCCGCGGATCGCCTCCGCGGCAAGGTGCCAGCGCTTGAACGGGGCGATCACCCCGACTCCGAGCGCATGACCTCCGGTTCGTGCACTCCACCGGGGAGCGAAGCGCTCCGTGTCCACGCCGAACGGGACCACCCGAATCGGTGGCAGCGGAGGCCGGACCGCCGATCGCATGGTCCGGGCGAGTGCTTCGGTCAACGCGATGACACGGGTGGCCTTTCGGACCGCGCGGCGTTCTAGCCAGTACCCCCACCGATGGGAGAGTCGCTCCCGATAGTACCAATGTCGCGAGTGCGAGGTGTAGACGAACGGGTACCCACCCAGGGCCAGACGGTTCGCGACCACCGGGGTATGGGCATGCAGGACATCCCACCGGGTCTTGCGGAGCAACCCCGGAATCTCTCGGGCGAACGGGTATTCGTCGCGCATCCGGCGGTGCCGCACCCGGTTGAGGATCTCCACCTCATGTCCCGCCGCCCGAAGGGCCGTGGCGAGGTCCGTCAGGATCCGCTCGATAGCGCCGTAGCCGGTAGGAGGGATCGGATGGACACCCCCTCCGATCAGGACGATTCGCACGGGCGCGAGAGCGGGCCCTGAGATTAATGCCTTAGTGCGTTCCGGCGCTGACCCCAAGGCGGAGGGAGGGAGAGGGCGAACGTGGCGACGATCTGCGTCGAGATCGCCCTGGGCGACGACCGGCGGGTCGTCGACACCGTGGCGTCGCTCGCCCAGCAGGAGCGACGGCCGGACCGGGTCTTTTTGGCGGCATCTCTCGGAACTCCGCAACCCTTGCTCGACGCGGTCCGTGACCGCGCGTCGGGTCTCCGGATCGACTTCGGGCGATATCCGAACGGGGTCGTCGGGGCCCGGTCCGCCTCGCTCACTGAGATCGGGGAGGATCTGACCGTGTTCCTCGACTCGGACGAGGTGGCACCCCCAGAGTGGCTCGGGCGACTGGTCGCCCCGATCGAGACCGGGGAGGCCCAGTTCTCCGGTGGCCCGACCCGGCCGCTCCGACCCGCCACGAGCTCGCTCGAACGCTACCACGAGGAGCTGGAGCGGTCGATCTACGAGGGACTCGTCCGGTGGAACGTCGTTTACCTCCCGCTGCAGAACACTGCCTGGCGGACCGCCGACCTGAAGCGGCTCGGTTTCGACCCTCGGATCCCCTTCGCGGAGGACCACGACCTCGAGAGCCGAGCGATCGGCGCCGGGCTCTGCGGGGTCTTTGTTCCGGAGGCTTGGGTCTACCACGACAAGAGCACGGAGACGAGCTACGGACGGTGGGTCCGGAAGCGGTATCGGTACCTGGTCGCGATGGCGATGTCGCTCCTCAAGAATCGCGGACTCCGAGGACGACTGGGGGAGCGACGCGCCCCTGTCCGCCATCCGCTTCGGTACGTGGAGGCGCTGCTCAAGCCGGTCGCGCTCCTCCACGGATGGTGGCGATGGCGTCGGCTCCGAGCGACGGTGCCGGGGCACGCCCGGTGAGCGCGGAAAGGTCAACCGCGGGGACGCCGGATCCGGCCGCGGTCCTCGCCGAGAAAACCTTATCCGACATCCCGGTTCGGCGGGGCGATGGCGCCTGAATCCTCGGCGGCACACCCCCCGGCGG
>DAHVAA010000064.1 GCA_027314845.1 Thermoplasmata archaeon
GACCGGGACTACGACCTGACCGTGATCTCGAGCTCCCCGCTCCTCGAGCACGATGCGATGTACATGAAGCTCCTCTACGAGCGCGCGCTCACCCGGCGGTACACGAAGCAACACGCGCCGCCCCCGGCCCGGCCCGCGACGAAGGCGGCCACCGCGGCGCGTCCGAAGTCAAAGCCCCCGGCCGCGAAGCCCTCCCGACGACCCTCGGCCCGCCCCACCCCGGAGGTCCGGTCGCATGGCCGAGCACGACGGCGCTAACGGGTCGACGTTCGTCCGCGCCGAGCACTACATCGGCGAGCGAGTGACCGCGGCGCTCGACCAGATCGACCCGAGCGCGGTCCGACGGGCGGTCGAGATCCTGCTCAGGGCCCAGCAGATCTTCGTGTACGGCGCCGGTCGCAGCGGGATCATCGGGCGCGCGTTCGCGATGCGACTGGTCCAGGCCGGCCTGCGCGCCTACGTCATCGGCGAGAGCGTCACGCCGATCGTGACGCGGACCGATGCCGTCTTCATCCTCTCGGGCCAGGGCGAGAGCTTCTCGTCCATCCAGACCGCGAACATCGTGCGGCGCGAGGGCGCCGAGCTGATCGTCGTCACGTCCCGCTCGGGCTCCAAGCTCGCCCATGCCGCCTCGCTCCTGCTCTCCGTCGAGTTCGAGGAGGAGCCGGACCGGCCGCGGTACGCCCCGCTCGGGACGCTCTTTGAGTCCGCGAGCCTGCGGCTCACTGACGGGTTGGTCGCTGAGCTGATCCGGGCGCGCGGAGAGAGCGAAGACTCGATGCGTCGCCGCCACGCGATCATGGTCTAGCCGGCGCATCGGCCAAACCTTAAGCGCCGTTCGACGTCTTGCGCGCCGTGGCGCGTTCGGATCCCCAGGCGGCCCAGACGCTCGTGCCGGTGCCGACCCGGTTCTTTGTGACGAGCGGCAAGGGGATCAACAAGGTCAGTGAGCTCAACGCCTTCGACCTCGCGCTCCTCCAGGCCGGGATCGGCGAACAGAACCTGGTGAGCGTCTCCTCGGTCCTGCCGATCGGGATCCGGCAGGTCGACCGGGAGCGGATCGCGCGGGGCGCGATCACCCACTGTGTCCTCTCCCGACACGGGGGGGGCGAGGGGGAGGTCATCAGCGCGGGCATCGCCTACGGCTTCCGTACGGACGGCCAGGGGGGCTACGTCGCCGAGGGCCACCTCCACGGCACGCAGAAGTCGCTCAAGGAGTTCCTCAAGTGGCGGATGGAGGAGATCGCGCACTTCCGCGGCGTCGAGCTGCGCCGGATCCACTACCGGACCGAGGAGCTGTCCATCCCGATGGACCACTACGGCGTCTGCATCGCCGCGTGCGTCTTCCTTCCGTAAGCCGGCAGCCGGGGGTGGCGACCCCCGCTAGAGCAACTTGCGGAACAACAGCTTATCGTCAAGGCTGCCGTCGATCGTGAGCTTGCGCAGCACGAGAGCCTTCATTGGGCCGATCTCCTTTTGGACGAGGCCGTGGAACGTTGCCGTGTCCGTCGTGATCCGGACGTCCGGCTGGCTGACGGCGCCCGTCCGCAGGTTCGCGAGGCGTCCCGCGGTGAGGTCGACCGCGTAGGTGTCGCCGTCGGTGAGGTCGATCTCGATCGTCCGCTCGATCCCATGCAGTTCCTCCGCCATCGCGGGGTTCTTCTCCGCATGGCGGTTGAACCGATCGACGAGCGACGCGAGCGTCTCCTCCACCGTCATCGTTCGAACGCCTCGAGCGGAAGACCCCGGACGGCGGGCTTAACCCTTTTCATGGTCGCCCATGACCCGCGGACGTACGGAGGGACCGCTCCGCCACCGCCGAACTGCGCCCGGAGGAAGGCGATCGTCGTGGGGTCGGACGGATAGCCGCTCCCGACCTCCTCACCGAGCCGCTCCCGCAGCCTTCGGATCGCCCGGTCGCGCCGCACCTTCGCGACGACGGACGCCGCGCCGACCAGCACGTCGTCCCGGTCCGCGTGGTGGCGGGCGACCACCGGGACCCGGCCGCCCGCAAGGTGGGCCACGACCCGGCCGAACCGCTCGGCGTTGGAGTCGCAGGCGTCGACGAGCGCCCGGTCGGGAGAAGTTCGGCGGATCAGCCGGGCGAAGGCACGGGCCTCGAGATCGTTCAGCCGCCCGTGGACCACCGCGCGGTCGATCGTCCGCGGCGTCAGGACCACCGTGAAGCGCTGGCCGACCGAAGGCAGGGAAGCGTAGACGCGCTCGCGCGCTGCCGGAGAGAGCGCTTTCGAGTCCTTGGCGCCGGTCGTTCGGAGGGCCTCGAGCCGATCGGCGGGCACGAGGAACCCTCCCACGACGAGCGGACCCAGGACGCTACCCCGACCTGCCTCGTCGATCCCCAGAAGCCGCTCCATTGATCGGTCGGTCTCGGCGGCCAGCACGCGCGTCAACGCATGAAGGCGGTGCGGCGGTCATGGACCATGGGACTCGAAGGGCTGGTCGTTCCGATCCCGACGCTGTTCGCCGACGACGGCCGCCTCGAGCCCGGACGGAACTCGAAGTTCGCCCGCGCGCTCTCCGAGGCGAACGTCGACCATCTCTTCGCTCTCGGGTCGCTCGGGGAGTTCCCGTCGCTGACCGACCCGGAGCGCGCGTCGCTCGTCGAGCTCGTGATCGAGAGCGCGGCGGGCCGAACGGACGTCTGGGTCGGCGCGGGGGCGCCCTCCACGCGCCAGGCCGTGCGGTACGCGGAAGAAGCCGAGGCCGCGGGCGCGGCCGCGATCGTGGCGGTCCCCCCGTACTATCTCCATCCCCCCCTCGGGGCCGTCGAACGGTACTACCGGGAGATCCGTCATGCGATCGAGATCCCGCTCCTGGCCTACAACATCCCGTCCCTCGTCGGCTATGCGCTGCCGGCCCCGCTCGTCCACGGCCTCGCGCGAGAGGGGGTTCTCTCGGGGGTGAAGGATACTTCCGGGGCGATCGAGAGCGTGCAGGCGTTCCTCTCGGGCCGGCCCGAGGGGTTCTCGGTCCTCCCCGGGGACGACGCCTTCGCGAGCGGCGCCATCGCGCGGGGAGCGGTGGGCGCGGTGATGGGGATCGCGAACCTCGTTCCGCGCCTGTGCGTCGAGCTCGTGAGCCGCGCCCGCTCGGGAGACACGGGGCGTGCTCTCGAGCTGCAGGAGCTGGTTGACGCGCTCGTGGCCGTCAGCCGCACGGGGCCTTTTCCCTCCACCGACAAGTTCCTCGCCGCCCGCCTCTGGGGGGCCGAGGTGGGGTACCGATCGCCCTACGACCCGCTCTCCGCCGAAGAAGAGGGCCGGGTCCTCGCGGCGCTCGAGCCACTGCGCGAGCGGCTGAATCCGTTCCTCGCGAGGTAAGCGACCATGCGCGCGGCGGTCGTACAACCCCCCCATCCCGGTGTCGATCTCCGGGACGTGCCCGAGCCGGCGCTCCCTCCCGGCGGCGTTCGGGTCGGGGTACTCGAGTGCGGGGTGTGCGGAACCGACCATGACATCGTGGAGGGCAAATACGGCCGGGCACCGGCCGGCTCTCCCTACCTCATTCTCGGCCATGAGAACCTCGGCGAGGTCCGGGAGGTCGCCCAGGGGCTCGTCGGGTTCGCGCCCGGAGACCTCGTGGTCGCGACGGTGCGGCGGGGATGCGGCCGGTGCCGCTTCTGTCGGGCGAACCGCTCCGACTTCTGCGAGACCGGCGCGTTCACCGAGCGGGGGATCGGCGGTGCCCACGGATACATGGCCGAGGAGTACGTGGAGGTGCCCGAGTACCTGGTGAAGGTCCCTCGAGCTCTCCGACCGGTCGCGGTACTGCTCGAGCCGCTCAGCGTCGTCGAGAAAGCGGTCTTCCAGGGCCAACGCGTCCTCGACCGAAAGGAACCGACCCCGGGGGAGCCCAAGACCGAGGTCCCCACAGCGCTCGTCACGGGGACCGGGGCGATCGGAATGCTCGCGGCGTTCGTGCTCTCGATCCGGGGCTACCGGGTCACGGCGATCGACCGGCACGGTGAGGAGACCCTCGCGGCGTCCCTGCTCGCCCGCGTCGGTGCCCGGCACGTCAACGTGGCCAGCGGGCTCTCCTCGCTCGGCGAGGCCAGGTACGACCTCGTCCTCGAGGCGAGCGGCTCGGCGACCCTCGACTTCTCGCTGCTCGACCGGCTCGGTCCGAACGGCGTGCTCGTGCTCACGGGGATCCCGGATGCGAGCGGCGCCCCCTCGCCCGTCGCGGGCGGTCAGCTGTTCCGGGACGTCGTGCTCGGTAACCAGGCACTCGTCGGTTCGGTCAACGCGAACCGTACCTACTTCGAATCCGGCCTGCGGGACCTCACGATGTTCGAGGAGCGCTGGCCGGGGGCGGTCGGGCAGATGATCCAGGTCCGCCGGCCGCTCGAGGAGCTCGGCCCGGCCCTGACCGAGCGCACGGGCGGGACGATCAAGACGGTGCTGACGGTGCGGGCCGGCGCCGCCGGCGCGCCCTAAAACTCAAATACCGCACCTCGCTCGGACCGACTCTCGTTGGGAGGTCCGATGGGGATCTGGCAAGGGCGGTCACGGAGGAAGCGCACGGGCGGTCGGCTTCGGCCGATCCGCAAGAAGCGGCGCTTCGAGATCGGCCGCGAGCTCCAGAGCGCGACCGTCGGGTCCGGCACGGTGAAGAAGTACCGGGTCCGCGGCGCGAACCTCAAGCTCCGGATCCTGACGACCCAGACGATCAACGTCTTCGACCCGGCCACGAAGAAGATGCAACCGGCGAAGATCGTGACCGTTCGGGAGAACCCATCGAACCCGAACTACGTCCAGCGGAACATCATCACCAAGGGCGCGATCCTCGAAACCGAGGTCGGCCTGGTCCGGGTCCGCTCGCGGCCGGGGCAGGACGGGATCCTGAACGGGGTACGCGTCGCCCCGCCCTCGTCGGCGTGAACGCCGGCGGTCCGCGCTCTCCATGCCCGATCACTTCTACGTCTACCCGGCGTACGTGGCGCAGGGCGCTCCTCGCACGGGAGGGCGCCGCGTGCCGGCGGCCGCGACGGTGAAAGACGTGACCGCCGAGGAGATCGCCCAGGCCGCAAAGCGGCTCGGTTATCGCGCCGAGGTCGAGGCCGACAAGCAGTACCCTCGTGACGTCCCGCGCGGCGCGGGCCGGGTCAAGGTCACGAAACGATCCGGCGTGTCGAAGGGTCAGTTCCTTCGCCTTCTCGTCTCCGAGCTGCCCCGAGTTCGCGCTTCGGGCGGAGGACCGCGCTGATGGAGGAGCCGGGGACCGTCTATTTCACCGGGACCGCGGGGGCGGGGAAGACCACGCTCGTCCGCGCGTTCGCCGATTGGATGAAGAACGCGGGGTACGACGCGACCGTCGTCAATCTCGACCCGGGGAGCGAGGCCGGCGAAGAGAGCGCCGATGTCGACATCCGGGAGTGGGTGCGCCTCGCGGACATCCAGGACGAGTACGGGCTCGGACCGAACGGCGCGCAGGTCGCCGCCGCCGACATGATCGCACTCAAGATCTTCGAGATCAAGCAGGCGGTCCAGGAGCTGAAGTCGGACTACGTCCTGGTCGACACCCCGGGCCAGATCGAGCTGTTCGCCTTCCGCGAAGCGTCGAAGGCGATCGTCGACGCGCTGAGCGGAGACCGGTCGGTCCTCGCTTTCCTCTTCGACCCTGCCCTCGCGCGGACCCCCGGGGGCTTTGTCAGCCTGTTGATGCTGAGCGCGACCCTCGAGTTCCGATTCCGCCTTCCGATCGTGAACGTGCTCGCGAAGGCGGACGTCCTCACCCCCGAACAGTCGACGGAGGTCCTCGCCTGGTCGGACGAGCCCGGTCAGCTCTACGAGGCGGTCACCCGCGACACCCCCACGCCGGACGTCCAGCTCTCGACCGAGCTGTTCCGCGCGATCGAGATCATGGGCCCGCTGGGAGGGATCCTCCCGACCTCGGCGAAGGAGGGGACCGGCCTCGAGGCGCTCTACCAATCCTGCCAGCGAGTGTTCGGGGGCGGCGAGGACCTCGAGCCTTCCCAGGCCCCGACGAGCGACTGAGCCCGCGCGACGCGCTCACTCCTCGGTGAAAAACAGTCCCATACCGGCCGACGCGGCGTCCTGCTCGTCCTTGAACCGGCGGTAGAGCGGTTCCGCCTCGTTCGGGGGAACGGGAGCGGCGAGCGGGGCGAGGAGGTCGGTCGCGCGGCGGGTTCCCTCGGCGGAGCCTTCCACGAGCACGTAGGTCCGGTCGGCGGCGCCTCCCATCGCGGCCGCCTCACGGACCGTTTGGCTCTGGCGGGAGACGAGGTCGTCCTTCAGGGCCGCGTCCAGCTCGCCCCGCTTCGCGCTCGGCACCGAGAAGAGCACCCACGCCATGCGGCGGAGCGACCGCGCTCCCGTATTTGGGGGTTGTGCGGACCCGGGGCGAACCCAGAAGAGGGGTCGTCGTCTTTGACGAGCGTGTTCGCGAGCACGACCGACTCGCCGATCCTGCTGATCGGGACCGCGCACGTGGTCGACCTCACGGCCCCGCTGAGGGCGGTGCTCGCCGCCCGTCGGCTCGACGGGGTGGCCGTCGAGCTCGACCCGGAGCGGGTCGAAGCGCTCCTCGACCCGTCCGCGCCCCGACGCTCGTCCGCCGGAGCTCCCCTGTTCGCCCGCTTGTGGTCGATCCTTCAACGGCGCCTCGGTGCGGAGATCGGCGGGGGACCGCCGGGGGCCGAGATGCGCGCCGCGGCCGCGTTCGCCCGCGAGCGGTCGCTCCCGCTCTTTCTGATCGACGATCCGCTGCGCGGGACCCTCGTGCGACTGGTCCGTACGATGCCGCTCAAGGAGCGGGTCACGCTGTTCGGGAGCGCTCTCTTCGGACTGTTCATCCCCGCCCGGGTCGTCGAACGGGAGATGGACCGGTACGTGGAGGCCCCCGAAGCCTACGCGGCCGAGCTCCGGCTCGCGAGCCCGACGATGGCCCGAGTCCTTCTCGACGAACGGAACGAGCACATGGCCGATCGCCTCGCCGGGCTTCACCGCGGGGGCTACCGCCATATCGCCGCCGTGGTGGGCGATGCCCATCTCGCGGGGCTCGCGGGCGCGCTCGGGCGCCGCGGGGTACCGGTGGAGACCTTGCCGTTCCGGCAGCTGCGGGAAACTAGAGCGTCCGGACCGAGCTCTTCGTGACCTGCTCCACAGCCTGTTCGAAGGCGTCGGCGAAGCGGGTCAGCTCCGGGGCCCGATGTTCCTCGATCCGTCCCGCGTCGGCGAACTCGGAGATGGTCGGGACGACCGGGAGCCGGCCGATGACCGGGATCCCGTACTCCTGACCCACGCGTTCGACCCGGCTCTCGCCGAAGAGCGAGATCCGCTCGTGGCAGTGGGGGCATTCGAGCCAGGACATGTTGTCGACGAGGCCGAGGAGCGGGACGTGAAGGTCCCGCGCCATGTTCATCGCCTTCTTCACGATCAGCGCCGCGAGGTCCTGGGGGGTCAGGACGAAGACCATCCCATCGATCGGGATCGTCTGAAAGACCGTGAGCGGTACATCGCTCGTCCCGGGCGGCATGTCGATCAGGAGGTAGTCGAGGGCGCCCCAGCTCACTCCCCCGAAGAACTGGGTGATGAGCCGGGTGACGAGCGGCCCTCGCCAGATCACCGGCGTCTGCTCGTCCTCGACCATGAACTGCGAGCTCACGACCGAGATCCCCGTGCGAGAGCTCGCGGGCTCGATCCCCTCACCGCGGTCGACGAGCGGACCGGTCATCCCAAGGAGCTTCGGGATCGAAGGGCCGGTGATGTCGGCGTCCAGCACGCCCACCGCGAGGCCCCGACGCCGCAGCTCGGCCGCGAGCAACGCTGTGACCGATGACTTTCCCACCCCGCCCTTGCCGCTCCCCACCGCGACCACGTGACGGATGCGGCCCTTGTCGAGCCGCTGCAGGAGGCTCCGCGCCGGTGCGTGCGAAGCCCCCGCATGAGGGGGCGCCGAGGCGGGACGGCCGCCGGCGGCCGGCGCGTCAGGCGTCATATTCGTTCGGACGGGAGCGTTTCTATATAACGGACCGCCCGTCCGAGGGCGGAGGTCGCGCTCGGTCGATGAGCGGCGTGCGTTCTCCCGAGCTCGACGAGCTGTTCCGGCCCGCCTCGGTGGCGGTGATCGGCGCCTCGAACAAACCCGGCAAGGTCGGCACGAGCCTCTTCAGGTA
>DAHVAA010000065.1 GCA_027314845.1 Thermoplasmata archaeon
TCCGAAGGATCTTCTGGCCTCTGCGTTCCGGACCCCGGACCTCGAGCCGACCTCGGCCGAGCTCGTGCGCGGAGGTCGACCCGGCTCGACAAAACGGCGGGTCGGAGAGCGGGTTGCGCCGTCCTGCGCTCATGCTCCGACCCGCCAGGCTATGCGCTGGGTTCGAGCCCCGTACGGCCTACGGGGCGGACGCTAGGTGCGCTGGCAACGTGCTGTCCAGGTAGAACAGCGCCGCGATCCCGGCCAGCGCGACCATCGCCACGAAGACGAGCAGCGTGGCGTTCATGTAGACCGGCACCCGGAAGTTGAACGGGACCGATGACCCCGTCTCCGAACCGCTCGACCCACCGGTCGCAGGGACGATCGGCTGCACGGCCCGGGTCGCTCCGAGGAGCGAGGGTCGGCGGCGCGCGACGGCCGCTGCGGAGGAGGTCGCAAACGAGCTGCTCGTGGGGTGCAGCAGGTAGTGATCGGCGACCAGGGTGGCGGGGAAGGCGAGGACCCCGGCGAGCCCATAGGCCCCGTAGAGCAGGAACGTCTCGAGCGGCTCCTTGGTCATGCCGAGATGGTAGCCCGACCATCCGTAGGCGATCGTGATCCCGCCCGCAACGAGGGCGAAGATCCCGGCGAACTGAAGGCGCGAGGAGGTCGCCAGCGAGACGGCGAGGATGACCAGCGTGAGCCCGAAGAGGAGGTAGACGTCCGTGAACAGGATGTTGTAGCTGCCCGGTAGCGGCCATGCCACTTCGCCCCAAATGGCCAAGGTGGTCGCGATCGCGCCGACGCTTCCGATCGGGATCGCGCCGCTCTTCAGGGTCCCCTTGAGCGCGGCTGCATCGTTCCGCCGCATCGCAAGGAGCCCCGCGACGCCCACGTAGCCGACCATCACGGCGGCGATCAGGAGCAGGACCTCCTGGAAGGCGAGGAAGTCGACGAACATCGTCACACCCCCGCGCCCTTGCGCTCCGCAAGGGAGGCCGGGCGCTTGCCGCTCTCCGTTCGGCGGGTCCAGGTCGGCACACGGGCCTTTCGGCGCCAATCCGCTCGGTCAAAGACTCGGTATTCTCGTCCCAGTCGCATACGCTGCCTCTGGGAGGGAAATACGCAGGGGGAGTGATGCGACCGCCGTCCCGGCCGTAAGGAGAGTAAGGAGACGTCCGCCCGACCGCCGGGAATCCCGGCTCCCGGCCGGACCGTTAATGAGGCGGAGACGATGGGGGTCCGATGCCCCGAGCCCGCAAGGACCGCGAGGCCGCCCCGACGGCTCCCGGGTTCACGCGGCGGGTCCAGCGGACCGGGTCTTCCTCGCTGTCTATCACGCTCCCGAAAGCGTGGACGGACTCGATGAACCTCCAAACCGGCGACTCGCTCCGCTTCCGGGATCTGGGAGAGGGGCGGCTCGAGATCAGTCCGGCGCGCGCGGATGCCCCCGCCGAGCGACGTCAGAAGCTGCTTCGCATCGATGCCAGCGGAGCGCCGCCGAAGCTCCTGGCCCGGTTGCTCGTCGGTGCCTACATTACCGGGCAGGACCAGATCGTGGTCAGCTCGCGCTCCGGGCTCACACCGGAACAGCGCCAGGAGATCCGGCGCACGGTCGCTCATGTCCTGGGCATGACGGTGGTCGAGGAGGAGTCCGGGGCCGTCGAAGTGCAGAACTTCGTAGACCCTGGTAAGTACCACTTCCACCGGCTGATGAGCCAGGTCGTCCGGATCCTCCGGAGCGAGCTCGAGGCCTGCCGGGAGCTCCTGACCGGGGGCGGACGCGCCGCGATCCAGCAACTCGGCGCGATGGAGGACGAGATCGACCGGTTCTACCTCCTGATGGTCCGACAGCTCCTCCTCTCCTCGGACGACTTCCAGGTCGCGCGCGACATTGGGGTGGAGAGCCACCATTACCAGATCGGGGATCGGCTGGTCGCGAAGGTCCTTGAGGTGACCGGGGACCTCACGGCGGGCGTGGCGCACGAGCTCGACGAGAACCTGCAGGGGATCCACAAGCTCCCGAAAGCCGCGGTCGCGGACCTGGCCGAACTGGTCCAACGGGTCGGAGGCCTCCTCGACCGGACGATGGACGCGTTCGGTCGCCTCTCGGTCGTGGACGCGAACGCGATCCTCAATGAGATCGACGCGCAAGCTCCGAAGGACTCTACCCTCGGCGACCAGCTCGCGCGGCGCATCTCCGACCGGAGGGTCGCGGTGGCCGCGCAGCGGGTCGTGTCGAACCTCGTGATGTCGATCGAGATGCTCGTGATCATTAACGAGGTCACGATCAACCGGGGCGTCGAGCCCGAGACCGTGGCGAAGACCGACCGAAGGGTCGGGATGGAGTCGCGATCGCGTACCCCACCTTCCGGGTAGACGTTTCGCCGGCCGCACCGGACCTCGCTTCGGAGTTTGGCCGGTCGCGCACCCTCCCATGGTACGAACGGCGAGGGAGCGGGGGATCGTGCTCCTGGGGCGAGCGCGGGAGACACGAGGGATGGGTTTATCCGATGCGACGCAACGAGTTCGACGAGCGCCGGACCGATGCGGCCCAATCTTGCTGCGGTGATCCCTGACAGTGTTTGGGCGCGACCAACCTCCGTTCTCGTCTACGCGCGCACCCGCCGTGCGCTCGATCCCGTGACCGCTTCGATGGCGCTCAAGGTCAGTGACGACCCGGTCTGGATCGACGTCCGGGAGAACGGCCGCGGAACTCCGGACGACGACACGGACGCGACCGTCACCTCCCTGCTGCCCCATCGGTTCGAGCTCGAACCGGCCGAGGTCCTTCCGGAGACGGGGATCGCCAACCTGGGCGCTTTCATCGCCGGACGAGCGGCCGAGAGCCCGTCCTGGGTGCGGGAGGCGGAAGATCTCGCGTGGCTCCCCCCACCGATCCGGTCGAGCCTGGTGGAGCGAGAGCGCTCCGGCCGCTCGATCTCGGTCGTGGTCGCCCGGGCCGAACGCCTTGTGATGCGGCTGCCCCTCGGACTGGAGGATGTCGAACGGCTCCTCGGAATCCTTTCCCGGCGGGGTGCGACGGTGATCGTGGGACTCCTCCTGCGTCCGCTGCCGGAGTTCTCGCGCCTCTTCGACTACGTAGTGCGCGTTCGTGCCGAGGAGACCCTCCACCCCACGGAAGGAACGCTCCTGGTGGAACGCTCCCCCGGCGAAAGGACCCCGTGATCCGACCGACCGAGCTCGGGGAGACCGCTTCATAGCCGTCGGCGCACTTGGGGACCGATGGACGCTCCCGAGCATCTGTGGATCGGGTCTATCCTGATCGAATGCAAGGAATTCCCGCGGATGTTGGAGTTCTGGAAGGCGGCGCTGGGCTACGAGAACCCGGAGCCACCGACCGACGACTGGGTGGTGCTCCACGACCCTCGGGGAAGCGGGCCGAACATTTCTCTCCAGAAGGTTGCCGATGGACCGACCCCGGACCATCGCTACCACTTTGACCTGTACTCCTCCGACCCTGAGGGCGAGGTCCGTCGCCTCACCGGTCTCGGTGCGACCCTCCGTGAGGGGCCTCAAGATGGCCGCGACTTCGTCACGCTACTCGACCCCGACGGGAACCCGTTCGCCGTCGTGGACGCGCGAGGCTGGCGGTTCGGCCAACGCTCTCCGTGACGTTCCCCGAACTGGGTGACCGCTCCCTTGTACCCCGCGGACGACCGTCCGGTCGCGATCGCGCTGGTGCCACGGTCACCGAGGGCGAACGCCGTAGTCGCGCGATCTCCCTCGGGGAGCCGAAGTTGACGGTGGCTCGCTCCTGACGGCCCGCTCGACCCACCGTCCGCCGCGGTCGGTCTTGCGCGTGCTCGATCTGGTCGATCGGCATCGCACGGTCGCGGGCGGAGCCCCGTCGGGAGCGAGGCCGCCGACTCCTAGCGCGCCGCGCGCTCCCGTTTCGCGGTCCCGTGGGCCGCGCGGCGACCGGCGACCCGGTGGCGGGCGCGTTCTCTCTCGAGCCGGCGGTCGGCGAAGTACCACAGCCGGATAGGGAACTCATCCCCGCCTTCCTCGCGCTGCTCGCGTTGGACGGGGACGAACAGCCCGGAGGACAGGCGGTCGGCGTACGTCTCCGAGAAGAAGTGGAGCGGGACCCCGTGGGGAGCCGGATCGTAGGTGTCCGGAGCTACTCTTCGGCCGCGCCCGAACCACGGGTCCTGGGTCGACCGCGCCGAGTACAGGTGCCAGCCGTCCCGCCGGAGGGCCCGGTGGATGGCGCGCATCAGCGCGCGGTGCTCGCGCTCGGTGAAGTCCATGTTGAAGAACATGTTCGAGTAGACGGCGTCGACGCCTCCTGCCGGGAGTTGCTCGAGGAAGGCGAGGCAGTCGGCTTCGATCAGCGTGTACCGAGGGCGAGGCCCCGAGCGGACCCGCGGCCGAGGGGCGGTCAGGTCGACGCCGCGAACGCGAAGCCCCTGCTCGGTGAGGTAGCGTGCGTCTCTCCCGTAACCGCAGCCCAACTCGATCACGTCGCGAACGTCGGGCTCTTTCCGGAGGATCGACGCGGACCAGCGAGCAAAATCGCTCTCGCGGTCCCCGAAGAACGCGGGGTCCTCAAGGTATCGAGCCCTCCAGAAGGCGCGCTGGCGGTCGCGGCGCACGTGGGAAGGGGCGACTCGGGT
This sequence comes from Thermoplasmata archaeon, assembly GCA_027314845.1. The sequence continues at coordinate 4,620 of DAHVAA010000065.1, forward strand.
CGGCTCCCCCATCGCGTTTGCCAGCCGGCCCTTCTGCATAATGCTGTCCGGTCCCCGTCCACGAACTCGAGGACTTGCCGGGTTGTCCACCCGGGTTGCGGTCCTCTGACGGCCAAAACCGGTCGGTCGGATGCATGTTCGTCCGAAGCGAGGTCGAACGCCGCGGCCTCGATCAGGGGGGCGGGGAGGGTGGCTGTTCTCCTCGACCGCGCTTTTCGCAAGCCCCGGTCCGCGGAGTGGCGGCGGCCTTTCACCACTATCTGTATCCGGTGGCGTCGGCCGGGAGCCCCCGGTCCTGCACTTCCACCGTGTAGCGCCAGCAGTCCGGGCGGGAGCCATCTACGTCGGTCACTCCGTATTGTCGCCCCAGTTCAGCGCTCGAGAGAACTTTGCCGCTCCATCGCTTCACCCGCGGGTCGGCCGCCAAGGCCACGACCCCTCGAGCAACGAACGTCGGGGTCTCGGAGATACAGAAGTGTGGGACCTCCGCCAGGGCATCCCGCCAGTTGTTCTCGGAAACGCCGAAGTTCTCGAGCATCTGCTCGGACCTCATCCAGCCCGGCGTGACCGCCACCGCCGCGACCGGCTTGTCCTCGAGCTCGGCCGCGAGCCCGACGGTTATCCGTTCGACGTTCGCTTTGACGAGGTCGTAGTAGAACCCGACATTCCGTCGAAAGGCTTCGTTGTACTCCGACGTGCCGTCGGTCATCTCAACGATCAATCCGGGACCGCTGCGCAGCATCAGCGGGACCGCCTTCGCGCACGTGATCAGATGCGCGCCCACTCCATTTCGAAGCATCTTGAAGCCCATCTCGATGTCGTGCTCCCAGAGCTTCTTGTCCCACTGCGTGAAAGGGTGGCCTCCGAAGATGTCGTTGACCAAGATGTCGAGCCTGTTTCGTTCCCGGTCGATACGCCGGACCAGATCTTCGACCGCTTGTCGATCGGTATGATCCACCCGGAGCGCGATACCGTCTCCGCCGGCGGCGCGCATCCGGTCGCCCGTCTCCTCAATGGTTTCCGGCCGGCCCATCTCCGACGGCCCGGACACCCGGCTGCTCCGTCCGGTAGCTTCCCGCTCCGAAGCGACCCCGGTCCCATCCCGCATGGTTTCGGCCGTCATATACCAATCTTGAACTCTCAGGGACGTGGTACCTGGAGCGGGGGGTTTCATCGAGGAACCGGTGGGCGGCGACGTCGCCTTGGAACCCGGGCTCGAGAGATCCCCTCTCCCGGGGGAGCCCCCCGGAAAGGCCGCTGAACTAAGGCATCAAGTCCTTCGATGCGACAGGGCTCCCCGGTTCATCCGCGGCGCGCGCGAAGCCGATAAAGCCCCCTCGCCGTGAACGGGGTAGACTCGGGCGATCAGCGCACGACCCCTCGCCACGCGCTCGCTTCGGGCACGCTCGACTCGGCCGTGTTTCCGCAAGTCGCAAGGGGAGAGTTGTCCTTTCGCAGAGCGACGTCCAGGACGAAAGGTCCACCGGTTCCCAAGCCGCTTTCCCGGCCCACCTGGAGCGCGAGAGAGTCCGCCCCGCCGCTTGAGCTCCCGCCGAACCGTCGTCGATAGGAGCGCGCCTCCCGGGCTATAGGGGTCATTCACTCGCCGGCAGTGCGGCCAGGAGCTGGTGGAACCGTGGGTCCTTCCTCGCCCCTGCCAGTAACGGCGAGTACATCACTCGGGACACCTGGATGGTATGATCCCGCACCGCGGTGAACATGTACTCGAAAAAGCGGTCCAGGTCGCCGAGCGCGAGGTAGACGTAGCCCGCCGATTGCGACCTCGCCCAACCCGGTCCGTGCATGGCATCGAGCTTCTTGATCATTTCGAGCGCGGTCGCCGTGTCGCCCCGTAGCGCCGAAAGGTATCCCCGATTCAGATGCGTCCACTCGCTGTCGGGCGACAGTTGCTCGAGCTTCTGGACCATGGTCTCGGCGCTGTCCAGGTCGCCCTTCGCTAGGAAGTAGTCGGCCATGCCGCGGTAGGAGTTTTGGGGGTCGAGATGAAGGGTCTGTTTCCAGTGCTCCATGGCTTCCTCCAGCTTCCCTGCGAAGAAGTAGGCGGTGCCCAGATAACCAATCGTGAGAGGCGACAGCGGGTCGAGGCGATAGGCCGCTTCGATGTACCGGACGTAGGCATCGAGGTCACCCCGCGTGGCCGCGACCTGCCCCAGCAGGTCGAGCGCTTCGGCAAGACTCGGGTTAGAATCGAGCGCTCTCTTCGCTTCGGCCTCCACCTCGGAGACTCCCTCGTCGGCCATGAACGCGACCTCCGCGAGCATGACGTGGGCTTCGGCGAGGTCGGGAGATATCGATAACGCCCGTTGCGCAGCCGCCCGACTGCTCTTGATCGACTCGGACCATGCGATGAACCCTTCGCTCCCGAGCCGCTGGTAGGCGCGAGCCGCCCCCGCATGCGCTCGGGCGAAGCTGGGGTCCTTCTCGACGGCCTGCTCAAAAAAGGAAAGGGCTTGACGAAGCGGCTCCTCCTCCCTCTTGTAGACGAGCGCTTGCCCCTGGAGGAAAAGCAGGTAGGCGGCCGTATTCTGGGTCTCCTGGTGCGGCGACGTAGCGAGTGACGTGGGGGCCAGGCGAATCTCGAGCTCGGCGGCGACTTTCTCCGCGATCTCGCTCTGGATGGCAAAGACGTCCTCGATACCTCGATCGTAGCTCTGCGCCCAGAGATGATGGTCGGACGACGAGTGAATCAGCTGGACGGTGATGCGCACCCGGTTGCCGGCCTTACGCACGCTGCCCTCGAGGAGCCAGCCCGCATCGAGCTGCCGCCCAATCTCCTTGAGCGGGGTCCCCGGCTTCTTGAAGGGCATGACCGAGGTCCTCGAGATGACGCTGAGCGCCGGCACTCTCGAGATGGTCGAGATCAGCTCCTCCGTCATCCCGTCAGCAAAGTACTCGTTCTCGGGATCCGAGCTCATGTTCGCGAGCGGAAGCACGGCCAAGCGTCGGCCACTGCCGTTCCCCGAAGCGGCCAACGCCGGGGCGGCCGCCCACGGTAACAACACCCGATAAACGTCGATCGGTCTCGCCACTCCCTTCAGGTTCTTCGGGCCCAGCTTCTCGATGGTGTACGGAATCTTGTTCGAGATCTGATCGTAGGCGGCCCCCGAGAGGCAGATCCCTCCCGCCTCCGCGATCGGCTCGATCCGGGCCGCGATGTTCACCGCGTCCCCAAGGATGTCCGACCCCTCACTCTCCACGTCCCCGACGTGGATGCCGATCCGAACCCTAAGGGGCGGCCGTTCCTCGTTGGCGGAGCGCTCGAAAGCGCGCCGTTGGAAGTCGACGGCGTACTCGACCGCGTCCAGCGCGTTCCCGAACTCCACGAGCATCCCGTCCCCCGTGGACTTGACGAGCCGACCCCGATGCGATTCGAGGATCGGGCGCGCCAGGCTGTCCTGCTCGCGGAGAAGCTGAAGGGCTCCCTTCTCATCCCGCTGGGCGAGCTGCGTCGATCCCACCAGGTCGGTGAACATGATGGCGGCGAGGCGACGGGTCATTCTCTGACGCCGA